>NZ_JBEZGA010000003.1:0-57604 GCF_040649715.1 Micromonospora sp. NPDC048887
ACCCGCTACGACAAGTTAGCCGTCCGCTTCCAGGCCGTCCTGACCATCACCATCATCTGCGAGTGGCTCTGACCGGCTTATGAAACACGCCCTAGTCGTGCGTGATCGAATGGCGGAGCAGACCTGGGAGTCCATATGCCCGTCAAACCGAAGTGGGAACAGCTCGCGGACCAGCTCCGCACTCAGATTCAGTCGGGAGAACTCTCGCCGGGAGACAAGTTGCCATCTACGGCACAGCTCAAGGCGGAGCATGGCGTCTCGACGACGGTGGTCCGGCAGGCCATCCTCGTGCTGCAAACGCAGGGGTGGGTAGAGGGTGTGCATGGCCTCGGCGTGTTCGTCGCCGACCGTTCGGAGTCGCGGTAGATCGCAGAGTGGCGAGATCTTGGAAGCTGAGGGCCCTTCTGGGGGCCGTTTTCTTCCAAGATCTGCGTGGAGGGTCGGGGATGGCGCAGTGCGCGAATCCCTCGCCGAGTACCACGAGCGCCTAGCACGCGATCTTGCACTCTTGGTCGGCGGAGCGCGGCCTACGCGCCGTTCTGACGGGGCAGTTAGGGCAGGCGGGCGATCTCTTCGGCGATCAGATCGTCCGCGTCGACCAGGCCCGAGGCTACGTCACGCAGCCGCTCCTGCCAGTCATGGTCGAACTCCTTGCCCTCGATCGCGGCGTTCGCAGTGGCCAGCGCGACGGCTGTCTCGGTGCTTGCCATCTGCCGTGCGAAGTACGTCCGCATCAGGTCGACGTCGAGTTGTTCGGAAGAGCCGGCGGATTCGGGCAGCACGCCGCGAGCGGCCCGCCAGGGCAGCTCGTTGCGCGCCATGGCGGACAACTCGGTCGCAGAGAACCTGCCGTACTCGCGGGCCACCCAGCGGACGGATTCGCGCTGGGAGTCGGTGAGCCGGGAGAGGGCTCCGAGGGGCCACTCCGAGACGTAGAGCTGTTGGCGGTGGTGCCGGTGGAGCAGCGGGATCACGGGGCCTTCCCGCCACGCCTCGATTGGCTCGGCGAACAGCGGCGAACCGCTGCGCGCCAAGTGCCACCCCTGGCAGTAGTAGACGAGCTTCTCGAACTTCATCGCGGTGACCCGGCCGACCTCGGCGAGTACCGCAGCGGCGACGTCGTGTGCGGTGGCCATCCGGCGAAACCTTCCATCGGACCTGCTCAGAGAGTACCGATGATCCGGGCGCACCCCGAGACTCCATGACGACGGCCGGCGGCTCCCGCCCGGGAACTGCCAGCCGCCACCCTCTCAGCGGTGCCCGTTGCCCGGCCGCCCCCACGGCCCGGTGATCGCGAACACGTACCCCGGCGACTGGATGTTGGCGAACAGCGTCCTCCCGTCCGCGCTGAACGTCGGCCCGGTGAACTCGCTGTCGTTCAGTTCGTTGCGCGCCAGCGGGTACGCCTTGCCCTGCTCGGTGACGCCGACCAGGTGCGACACGCCCTCGCCGTCCTCGGCCAGGATCACCCCGCCGTACGGCGAGACGGTGATGTTGTCCGGCCCGTCGTAGTTGCCGTGGTCGGCCTCCGGGTCGGTGTTCACCCCGAAGATGGTCTTCAGCGTGACGGTCTGCCGGCGCGGGTCGTAGAACCACACCTGCCCGTCGTGCTCGTTGGCGCTGCCGTCGTCGTGCCGCGCGTAGCTCGCCACGAAGTACGCGCCGCCGTCGCCCCACCAGGCACCCTCCAGCTTGCGGCTGCGGGTCACCTCGGCGTCGGTGAACTGCTTGCGTACCGACACGGTGCGGGCGTCCCGGTCGGGCACCTCCACCCACTCGACGCGGTAGCGGGTGCCCGGGGTGGTGGCCTCGGACAGGTCGGCCACGTGCGTGTCGCCGCGCAGGCAGCGCATCGCGGCGAGGCTGCCGGCGGTGCCGCCGTCGGGCCGCTGGGCCAGCGCCCGCAGCGCGCCCTTGCCGGCCCGGAAACCGGGCGGCGGCGT
The DNA here is from genome assembly GCF_040649715.1 of Micromonospora sp. NPDC048887. NCBI lineage: Bacteria > Bacillati > Actinomycetota > Actinomycetes > Micromonosporales > Micromonosporaceae > Micromonospora > Micromonospora sp. NPDC048887. The sequence continues at coordinate 1,944 of NZ_JBEZGA010000003.1, forward strand.
CCACCGGAAGTACAGGCCGTTCGGCCCGCTCGCGTCCTCGGTCAGGTAGATCGAGTGGGTGTACGGGTCGACGGCGACCGCCTCGTGGGAGTACCGCCCGAGGAACGTCAGCGGCACCGGGTCGGTGTTGGCGGACCGGTCGTGCGGGTCGACCTCGAAGACGTACCCGTGGTCCTTGAGGTATCGCCCACCGGCCCGCTGCTCGGTCTCCTCGCAGGTCAGCCACGTGCCCCACGGGGTGATGCCACCGGCGCAGTTGTTGTGCGTGCCGGCGACGCTCACGTACTCGCGCAGCCGCCGCCCGTGCCGGTCCACCTCGATGGTGGTGGTGCCGCCGCGGGCGCCCGGGTCGTAGGTGAGACCGGGCAGCGCCGGCACCGGGTACGGCTCGTCGCCGCCGATCTCGTGGTTGTTCACCAGCACCGAGCCGTGCGGGCCGCGGAAGCAGCCGGTGCCGTCCGCGTCGCTCGGCGTGGGCTGCCCGGACTCCAGCAGCGTCGCACCCGCCCGCGCGACGACCGTGTACGAGAACCCGGGCGGCAGCGCCAGCAGGCCGGCCGGGTCCGGCACCAGGTCGCCGTAGCCGACGGCGGGGCGGCACGCGGGCCGGGCCGCCGCCGGTCCGGCGATCGCCTCCAGACTGCCGGCCACCACGATGCCGAGTCCGCCGGCCACGCCGCCGCGCAGCAGGGACCGCCGGGGGAGAGGTGAGGAGGTCACGTCGTCGCCTTCCTGTGCGCACGGATGCCTGAGGGAAGGCAAGCCGGGCCGGGGGAACGGCGGGCGGCGCGGCCGTCCGCCGCCGGGTGAACAGTGGACGAATCCCCGGTGCGGAGCGCCACGTGCCGCCGTGGCGCGCGTCCGTTAGGGTTCCCTCGATCGCAAACGTCGGAGGGCGGACGGTGGGCAGACTCGCGGCGGCGTACCGGCAGGCGGTCGATCGGCATCGACGGGCGGTGCGGCACTGGGAGGCGGCCCGGCGGCTGCTCGGCGCCGCCGGCCCGGCGCCCGTGGGGAGCCCCGAGCTGGTCGCGCGGCTGGCCCGCCTCGGCGGTGAGCTGGCCGCCGCGGTGCCTGGCACCGCCCGCGTCGCGACCCACCCCGTTCCGGTACGCCTCGGCGCGGCGACCACAGTCGACGGCACGTTCCCAGTGCTCGTGCCGGTGGGGGCGGGCGCGCACCTGGCGGTCGACGTGGACGCCCGTGACCCGCGCGTCGGCGAGCTGCTGCGTGCGGTGGTGGTACGGCTGCTGACCGCCGCCCCGGCCGGCGCGATCCGGGTGGCCGGCATCGACCAGGCCGCCTTCGGCGCGGCGTTCCTGCCGCTGCGCCCGCTGCAGGACGCCGGGGTGCTCGCCGCGGCGGCCACCACCGAGGCGGAGACGACAGCCCTGCTCGACCTGGCCGAGCGGCACGCGCGTACCGCCCAGCGATCCGCGCCGGAGGACCGCGAACTGCTCGTGGTGGTCGCCGCGTCCGCGCCGCCGCCCCGGGAGCTGGCCCGGCTGGCGGCGCTCACCCACGCCGGACCGGCCGCCGCCGTCTGCGTGCTGCTCGCCGGCCACCCGCCGGCCGGGCCGACCGCCGCGCCGCCGCTCGGCGCCACCACCCAGCTTCGCGTCACCGAGCGCTACACCCTCGTCGGAGACCCGCCCGGCCGCCCGTTCAGCGCCGACGGCAGCGGGCTGGCCGCACCGGTGGTGCTCGACGGCGACCCGTCGCACGCCACTGTGACCGCGCTGGCCCGCCGGTACGCCGAGGCCGCCGGCCAGGACGGCGTCACGTTCGCCGACCTGCTGCCCGCGCAGCGCTGGGCCGGGTCCGCCGCCTCCGGGCTGCGTACCGTGCTCGGCCGGGCCGGCCGCCGGCCGCTGACTGTGGCGTTCGACGACGCCACCCCGCACTGGCTTGTCGGCGGGCGCACCGGCGCCGGCAAGACGGTCCTGCTGCTCGACGTGCTCTACGGGCTGGCCGCCCGCTACTCCCCGGCCGAGCTGCGGCTGATGCTGCTCGACTTCAAGGAGGGCGTCAGCTTCACCGAGTTCGTGCCCACCGACCGCGACCCGTCCTGGCTGCCGCACGCCGACGCGGTGGGCATCGAGTCGGACCGCGAGTACGGCGTGGCGGTGCTGCGCGAGCTGCGCGCCGAACTGGGCCGCCGCGCCGACCTGCTCAAGCGGCACGGCGTCAGCCGGCTCGCCGACGTGCCGCCCAACGCCCGGCCGCCCCGGATCGTCACGGTGGTCGACGAGTTCCACGTGCTGTTCGCCGGCAACGACGCGCTGGCCCGGCAGGCGGTCGACCTGATCGAGGAGCTGGCCCGCAAGGGCCGCTCGTACGGCCTGCACCTGGTCCTGGCGAGCCAGAGCACCACCGGCGTCGAGGCGCTCTACGGCCGGGCCGAGGCGATCTTCGGGCAGTTCCCGCTGCGGATCGCGCTGCCAGGCGGCGACGCCGTGCTGGACCCGCGCAACGACGCCGCGCGCGGGCTCACCGTCGGCGTCGCGGTGGTGAACACCGGCGCGGGCGCGCCCGGCGCGGACGTCGAGGTGCGGTTCCCGGACGCGCACGCCGCCTCGGCCGACCTGGCGGCGCTGCGCCACGAGCTGCACGCCGCCCGCCCGGCCGGTTCGCGCCCGCCGGCCGTCTTCCGGGGGCACGAGACGCCCCGGCTCACCGACGACCCCGCCTGGGCGGCGCTGACGCCCGGCGCCGACCCGCCGTACGCGCTCGTCGGCCGCGTGGTCGACGTGGCCGGCAGCCCGGCGGGGTTCGCGCTCGACGCCAGTCCGGGCCGGCACCTGGCGGTGGTCGGCACCGCCGCGGCCGGCGCCGACGTGCTCCGCTCGGCCGCCCTGTCCCTGGCCCGCCAGCACGCCCCCGGCACCGCCCGGTTCCTGTTCGCGCCGCTGGCGCCGGGCACCACCGACGCCGCCGACGACCTGGCCATGACGCTCGCCGCCGCCGGGCACCCGGTCCGGCGCCTCGACGCCGCCGCGCTGCGCGCCCAGCTCGCCGAGACCGCCTCCGGCGACGCCCCGGCGGCCGGGCGCACCTACCTGGTGGTGTTCGGGATGGACGCCGCCGCCACGACGCTCGCCGCCTCCGACCCGGCCACGTTCCGATCCGGGTACGACGACCTGCGCGCCGTGCTGCGCCAGGGGCCCGCGCGCGGTGTGCACGTGCTCGGCTGGTGGCGCGGGCTGCGCCGGCTCGCCGACGACCTGGGCGGCAGCGGGCACCGTGACGACGTGACCGGCCTTGTCGCGCTGAACGTGCCCGCCGCCGACCTGGGCCTGCACCTCGGCGCGCACGACCTGGCGTACGTCCCGCGCGAGGGCCGCGCCCTGCTCGTCGACCGGCACGAGCACCGCACCGCGCTGATCGTGCCGTTCGCCGCCGGGGGAGAGGTCACCCCGTGAGCGCGAGGAGTGAGCCGGGTTTGCGAGCCCCGCAGTCGCGAACGGAAGACGGCCTTGTGAGCGCGAGGAGTGAGCCGGGTTTGCGAGCCCCGCAGTCGCGAACGAAAGACATCACATGAGCGGATTCGACGAGTACGCGGCGCTGCTGCGGGAGCTGTCCACCCGGCAGCGGGGCGGGGAGCGGGAGATCGCCGCCGAGGCGGAGCGCCGCCGTGGCCTCCAGGCCGCTGTCGACTCGCTCGGGCAGCGGCTCTCCGCCCAGGGGCAGCACCTGGATCGGCTCGGGCAGGCGATCGGCGTGCCGATGACCTCGGTCCCGGCCGAGGCGCCGGTGCCGGCGGCGGTGGCCGCAGGGGGAGCGCCGGATCCCGCGCCCGTTCCGGGGGACGGGGTGACCGGCGGCGCAGCCGACGCCCCGGGGCGGCCGGAGGTCGGGGCGTACCCCTCGGGTGGTGTGCCCGCGCCGCGAGCGGGTGACCCGGCGGCGGAGCTGGCGGCGGCGGGCCGGCTCGCCGAGGAGGCCGACGGGTACGGCCGGCAGGCCGACGCGCTGGCCCGCACGCCGGTGCTGCTGCCCACCTGGTCCGCGCCAGCTCGGGCGGTGGTGGTGTACGCGGGCTGCGCGCTCGTCGGCTCGCTGCTGATGCTGATCGCGATCATCGGTTCGTCGCTGCCGGTGGCCGGGCTGGACCTGGTGGCGGCGCTGTCCTGCGCGGGCGTTCCGTTGATGTCCTTCGTGGCCGGTCAGGTGGTACTCGCCCGCTGGGGCCGCCCGGCGGTGGAGGGCGACGCGCCGCCCGGGCGGTACGTGCCGCTCGGTTTCGTGATCTGCGCCCTGGTCTCCCCGTCCTTCTTCTGCCTCTATCTCCTCCTCTTCCGCCTCCTCCGCTGACCTTCTACCCGCTCCGTCGATCATGGAGTTTCGGCCCCGGGGGCGCGGCAATTGTGGCTTTCGGGCGGGCGGAAAGTGCAAGATCGCGAAGGCGGTGGGGTGGGGCGGGGCGGTAGGCTCGCGGGGTCGGTGAGCTGGGGGAGGGCGTGTGAGCGCGGCGGAGATCATCGCCAGGCTGGCGGCGGCGGCACAGAAGCTGGACGAGGCCAAGGCGCGCACCGCCGCCGCCGCGCAGGACGCGGCCGAGGCGCGGGCGCTGGTGGCGGGCGCGCTGGAGGGGGCCACGGCGGGGCCGCTTATCGGCGCCATCGACTCCTACCGGCAGGCGCTGGCGCAGGCCGCGCAGGGCGGGGAGCCGGCCCGGCAGCACGTGCAGGAGACAATCGCGAAGGTCCAGGCGCTGGGCAACTGAGCCCGGCCCGGCATGCCGGTTTGCGCGCAGGGCGCGACAAGGGTTACCGACGCGTAACTTTTCATTGACGTGCGTGAAATCGGACACGCATCATCGTGTCCACGATCGATCGGATCCCACCCGTCCCCCCGGGTACGCCCGGGTGCCTCCCCCCGGAGGTGCAGCCCATGCTGCTCCGAACGATCCTGGCCGCCACCACCGCCGCCACCGTCCTGCTCGTCCCGGCCGCCGCCCAGGCCGCCACCGCCGAACCCGCCGCCCCGTCGAACGCGGCCACCGTCGCCACCGCCGCGCAACGGGCCGCCGCCGCTGCCGCCGACCCGGTGATCGTGGTCGGCGGCCTGAGTGGAATCTCCATCGCGTACGAGCCGATCGCCGCCCGGCTGCGCGCCGACGGCTACCGGGTCTCGATCTTCCAGTTGCCGAACCTCGGTCTCGGCGACATCCGCGAGTCCGCCCGGACGTTGTCGTCCTACGTGGACCGGGTGCGCGCCAGCACCGGCGCGGCCCGTGTCGACCTGGTCGGCCACTCCGAGGGTGGCCTGGTCAGCCGCTGGTACGTCAAGTACCTCGGCGGCGCGGCCACCGTCGACCAGTACGTCAGCCTGGGCAGCCCGCAGTACGGCACCTACGTCGCCAACCTGGTCGCCGTCCTCGGGCTGGGCAGCTGCGCCGGGGTGATCGCCTGCCAGCAGATGACCATCGGGTCGAGCTTCCTCGCCGACCTCAACGCCGGGGACGACACCCCCGGCCCGGTGCGCTGGGCAACGGTGCGCACGTGGCAGGACGAACTGGTCCGGCCGGTCGACAACGCCGTGCTCGCCGACGGCGCGACGAACATCCTGGTGCAGGCGTGGTGCCCGCTGCGGGTCGTCGGCCACCTCGGGCTGGTGCTGGACGGCACCACCTACACGGCGGTGCGCCAGGTGCTCGCCGGTGCCCCGGTCCAGCCGAACTGCTTCGCGGTCTGAGCCACGTGCCGGGCCCGCCGTTCGCGCGCGGGTCCGGCACGTCCCGCCGTTCGCGCGCGGGCCCGGCATGTCCCGCCGGGCGTCGGCGCGGGCGGAACCCGGCCCGGGCCGGTCGCTCAGCCCGCGTCCCGTCCCGTGATCAGGTCGGCGGCCCGCCAGGCCAGCGCGGTCACCGGGGCGCTGGTCCAGCCGGCCACCATCACCGGCAGCACCGACGCGTCGACCACCCGCAGCCCGTCCACGCCGCGTACCCGCAACTCCGGGTCGACCACGTGGTCGTCGCCGGCGCCCATCGCGCAGGTGCCGATCGCGTGGTAACCGCAGTAGCCGCGCGCCACGGCCGCCTCGACGATCTCCGCGTCGGTGGTGGTCGCCGCTCCGGGCACCGTCTCGGCCTGGATCCGCCGCGCGATCGGCCCGGTGCGGAAGAACTCCCGCATCCGGCGGAACAGATCCACCGCCACCCGCTGGTCGTGCTCGGTGGCGAGGTAGTTCGCCACGATGCCCGGCGGCGTACGCGGGTCCGCGTCGGTGATCGTCAGGCTGCCCTCGCTGTCCGGCCGGGTGACAGTGCCCAGGCACATCACGCCCGGCTCCCGTTCGAGTTCCAGCGCCCTGCCGGGCCGCGGCGGGGCGGCCGAGAACGGCGCCATCAGCAGGTGCGCGTCCGGGCGGTCCAGATCCGGGCGGGACTTGAGATGGGCGGCCACGTCCAGCACCGGCAGGGCGAGCGGCCCGCCCCGGGTGAGCAGCCAGCGCAGCGTCGCCCGGGCCTGCCCGAGCGGGCTGCCGATGGTCATGTTGTGGCCGCCGGGCTCGGCGAGGCGGTGTTGAAGCACCATCGACCGGTGCTCGCGCAGCCCCGCGCCGACCCGGGGCCGGTCGAGCAGCACCGGCACCCCGGCGGCGCGCAGCGTGTCCGCCGGGCCGATGCCGGAGACCTGCAACAGGTGCGGGGTGGCCAGGGCGCCCGCGGCGAGGATCACCTCACCCGCCGCCCGGTGCTCGGCCTCCCGGCCGCCGTGCGCCACCCGTACGCCTGTGGCCCGGCCGCCCTCGACGAGCACCCGCAGGGCGACGGCGCCGACCTCGACGGTCAGGTTGGGCCGGCGCCGGACCGGGTGCAGGAACGCGTCGGCGGCGCTGACCCGGCGTCCACCGTGGATGGTGGCGGTGGGGTAGCCGATCCGCTCGTCGTCGTGGGCGTCCAGGTCGTCGGCGTGGCGCCAGCCCAGCTCGGCGCCGGTGGCCACCATCTCCTCGGCGAGCGGGTCGGTGCCGGTGGCGACGGACAGCCGCACCGGGCCGCCCGTGCCCCGGTGCGGCGCGGGCCCGAGGGGGTGGTCCTCCAACCGCTGGAACACGGGCCGCATGGTCGACCAGCCCCAGCCCAGCGGTTCGAGGGCGTCCCAGTCCCGGGCCGCGCCGCGGCTCCAGATCATGCCGTTCACCGACGTCGAGCCGCCGACCATCCGCCCGCGCTGCCAGATCTCCCGGCGGCCCGGCCCGGTGGTGGCCGGGTAGTGCCAGGCGGTGCGCTCGTCGTCCATCAGCCGGGAGAACGCCTTCGGTACGCGCACGTACGGGCTGCGGTCCCAGCCGCCCGCCTCCAGCAGCAGCACCCGGGTGCCCGGATCCTCGGTGAGCCGGTTGGCCAGCACGCACCCCGCCGCCCCGGCGCCCACGATGACGTAGTCGAACTCCTCCACAGCGGACCCCCACTCGCGAGAATCCTTCTGACGGTAGTTGTTCGATCACATTCCGCGAAAGGGGCCGGTCGGGGGAGGTGAGTGACCCGCTCAGGCGGCCTTTGCCAGCGCCTCGAACTCGTCGTCGGTCAGCACCACCTCGGCCGCCGCCACGTTCTCCTCCAGGTGCGCCACCGACGACGTGCCCGGAATCGGCAGCATCACCGGCGACCGGCGCAGCAACCAGGCCAGCGCGAGTTGCGCCGGGGTGGCGCCGTGCGCGGTCGAGATCGCGTCGAGCGGGCCGCCGGGCCGGGCCAGGCTGCCGGTGGCGATCGGGAACCACGGGATGAACGCCAGGTCGTGGCGCTCGCAGTGCTCCAGCACGTCCTCCGCGCTGCGGTCGGCCAGGTTGTAGAGGTTCTGCACGGACACGATCGGCGCGATCGCCTGTGCCGCCTCGATCTCCTCGACACTGACCTGGGACAGCCCGATGTGCCGGATCTTGCCCTCCTGCCGCAGCAGCGCCAGCTCGCCGAGCTGGTCGGCCAGCGGGACCTTCGCGTCGATGCGGTGCAGCTGGTAGAGCGGGATGCAGCCCAGGCCCAGGTGGCGCAGGCTCAGCTCGCACTGCTGGCGCAGGTACTCCGGGCGGCCCACCGGCCGCCAGTCGTCCGGGCCGGAGCGGGTCAGCCCGGCCTTCGTCGCGATGACCAGGTCGTCGGCGTACGGGTGCAGCGCCTCGCGGATCAGCAGCTCGCTGACGAACGGCCCGTACGAGTCGGCGGTGTCGATGAACGTGACGCCCATCTCGTACGCGCGGCGCAGCACCCGTACCGCCTCGGCCGGATCCTTCGGGTCACCCCACACCCCCGGACCGGTGAGCTGCATCGCCCCGTAGCCGAGGCGGTCGACCGGCAGGTCGCCACCGATCCGGTAGGTACCCGACGCCTTGGCGGGCTGGGTGCTGGTGGCCATTCGTGCTCCTCCTGTGCTCGTTCTGTGCTCGTTCGTGCCTCGCGGGGTGGTGCTGCGCCCCGACCCCTGGACATTCCCCGAATCGGGGCGGCGAAGCACTGGCAGTTGCGCCGAGCTGCCCCGGCACGCCGGGCCGCCGTGGCAGGCTGGGCGGAACGGTGGTCAGGAGGTGCGCATGGCCGCGACGCCACGGCTCGACTTCGCGCTCGACACATACGAGTGCATCGTGCTCTACCCGGGGCCCTCGGGGCGGGCCCTGCCGGACGAGACCGTGCAGCGGTTGCAGGCCGAGCACCTTCAGCACATGCGGGCGCTGCAGCGGCGCGGCATCGTGCTCGTGGACGGGTCGGTGGACGGCCCGGCCCGGGAACCCGACCCGCCGATCGGCTTCGGCCTGGCCCGGACCGGCTCGGTGGACGACGTCCGCAGCGTCATGGAGGCCGACCCGGCGGTGCAGGCCGGGCTCTACCGCGTCGAGGTGCTCACCTTCCTGTGCCCGGCCGGCTCGCTGGAGTTCCCGCTGGTCAAGACGGAGAGCTGAGGCTCCGCGCGCGTACCTTCGACGGCCCGCCGGCCGGCGCGTACCCCCGGCCCGCCCACGGCCCCAGCGGCCGGGCACGGCCGTGCCACAGTGCCCCCGGCCGGCCGGTGACGGGGAGCGGTACGATTTCTCACCGCGCGGTCGCTGATGCCCGCCACACGACGTTCCGGTGCGGTACGCCTACGCCCGCCCAGCGGTTGACGCGCGTCGTTGGACAGATGTTCCACAGTCCGCAAGGGGTCGGCCGGGAGGCCGACCCGGAGGAGAGACTAGCCTGATGGGCGTGACACGCCGCGCGAAGATCGTCTGCACCCTCGGCCCCGCAACCGCGTCCCCGGAGCGTATCCGCGGCCTCGTCGAAGCGGGCATGAACGTGGCGAGGCTCAACTTCAGCCACGGCAGTCACGCCGACCACGAGTCGGTCTACCGGCTGGTCCGCGAGGCGGCCGAGGCGGCCGGCAAGCCGGTCGCGGTGCTCGCCGACCTCCAGGGCCCCAAGATCCGCCTGGGCCGGTTCGCCGACGGACCGCACGAGTGGCGCACCGGCGACTCGGTGGTGATCACCGGGGACGAGGTGGAGGGCACCAAGGAGCGGGTCTCCTGCACCTACCGCAAGCTGCCCCAGGAGGTGAAGCCGGGCGACCGGCTGCTGATCGACGACGGCCGGGTCGCGGTCGAGGTCAGCGACGTCACCGGCAACGACATCCGGTGCCTGGTCACCGAGGGCGGCCCGGTCTCCAACAACAAGGGCGTCTCGCTGCCGAACGTCGCGGTGAGCGTCCCGGCCCTGTCCGACAAGGACGCGCAGGACCTGCGCTTCGCCCTCGGTCTCGGCGTCGACCTGGTCGCGCTCTCCTTCGTCCGCTCGCCCGACGACATCAAGCTCGTCCACTCGATCATGGACGAGGAGGGCGTGCGCCGCCCGGTCCTGGCCAAGGTCGAGAAGCCGGAGGCGGTCGACCACCTGGAGGCGATCGTGCTCGCCTTCGACGGGGTCATGGTCGCCCGCGGCGACCTCGGCGTCGAACTGCCACTGGACCAGGTGCCGCTGGTGCAGAAGCGCGCCGTGCAGCTGTGCCGGGAGAACGCCAAGCCGGTCATCGTGGCCACCCAGATGCTCGACTCGATGATCGAGAACTCGCGCCCGACCCGCGCCGAGGCGTCCGACGTGGCGAACGCGGTGCTCGACGGCGCGGACGCGGTGATGCTCTCCGGCGAGACGAGCGTCGGCAAGTACCCGGTGCTCACCGTCAGCACCATGGCCAAGATCGTCACCACCACCGAGGCGGGGTCCATCGCCGTCCCCCGGTTGCAGCACGATCCGCGTACGCACGGCGGCGCGCTCACCGTCGCCGCCTCGTCGATCGCCCGGGCCATCGGCGCCAAGGCCATGGTCGCGTTCTCGCAGACCGGTGACACCGTCAAGCGGCTGGCCCGGCTGCACTGCGACCTGCCGCTGCTGGCGTTCACGCCGGTGCCGGAGGTGCGCAACCAGCTCGCGCTGTCCTGGGGCGTGGAGACGTTCCTGATGCCGTTCGTCCAGCACACCGACGACATGTTCCGCCAGGTCGACCAGGCGCTGCTCGGCCTCAACCGGGCCAACCCGGGCGACTACGTGGTGATCGTGGCGGGCAGCCCGCCCGGCACGCCCGGCTCCACCAACACCCTGCGCGTGCACCAGCTGGGTTCGCTGGTCGACGCGGCCTCGGCACGAGCCCTCCAGTGAGCGCGAGGAGTGAGCCGGGTTTGCGAGCCCCGCAGTCGCGAACGAAGGTGACACAGTGAGTGGTGTGGCGACCGGGCAGGCGGCTGTCGACCAGCTACTGGAGGTGCTCGACCTCGCCCGTACCGGGGAGATGACCTTCCGGGGGATGAGCCCGCAGGTGGGCCCGCAGCGGGTCTACGGTGGCCAGGTCGCCGGCCAGGCCCTGGTGGCGGCCGGCCGCACCGTCGACGCGGAGCGGGCCGTGCACTCCCTGCACGGCTACTTCGTGCGCCCCGGCGACCCGGCCGAGCCGATCGAGTACCAGGTGGAGAACGTCCGCGACGGCCGCTCCTTCTCGGTGCGCCGTTCGGTGGCGTTGCAGCACGACAAGCCGATCTTCTTCATGTCGGCGTCGTTCCAGCGCCAGGAGGAGGGGCTGGACCACCATGCCCCGCTCCCGCCGGACGTGCCTGGTCCGGACGACGTGCCGACCATGACCGACCGGCTCTCCCGCTACCCGGAGCGCCTGGGCATCTGGGGGATGATCCCGCGCCCGATCGACGTGCGCTACGTCGGCGAGCCCGGCTGGGTGCGCCCCGGCGACCGCCCGGCCGAGCCGCACCAGCGGGTGTGGATGCGCCTGGACGGCAAACTGCCGGACGATCCGCTGCTGCACGCGTGCGCGCTCACGTACGCCTCCGACCTGACGCTGCTGGACTCGGTGCTCTCGGTGCACGGCGAGGTGTGGGGGCCGGGCGGCGTGGTCGGCGCGAGCCTCGACCACGCGCTGTGGTTCCACAGGTCGTTCCGCGCCGACGAGTGGTTCCTGTACGACTGCTGGAGCCCGTCCGCGTCCGGTGCGCGTGGCCTGGCCACGGGCCGGATGTTCACCACCGACGGCCGGCACATCGCCAGCGCCGTGCAGGAGGGTCTGCTGCGGCGCGTGGGCGGCTGAACGCCCGGCCCGGTGACCCGCCCGCACGGGTCGGCGGGCCAGCTCCCGGCACAGCGGACTAACCTGGCCGTATGCGTCTCTCCGCCCGGGTCGACTATGCCCTCCGCGCGGCTGCCGAGCTGGCCTCGGTAGCGGACGAGGAGGCCACCGGGCGGAGCCGGCCGGTGACCGCCGAACAGATCGCCCGCGCGCAGGACATCCCGCCGAAGTTCCTGGAGAGCATCCTGCTGCAACTGCGCCGCGGCGGCATCGTGCACGCCCAGCGTGGCCCCGAGGGCGGCTACTGGCTGGCCCGGCCGGCCGGGGAGATCTCCCTGGCCGAGGTGATCCGGGTCATCGACGGTCCGCTCGCGCACGTGCGCGGGCAGCGGCCGGAACAGCTCGGCTACCAGGGCGCGGCCCGCGCGTTGCAGGACGTCTGGATCGCGCTGCGGGCCAGCGAGCGGGAGATCCTCGATCTGGTCACCATCGCCGACGTGGCCACGGGGGCGCTGCCCGGCCGGGTCAACGAGCTGGCCGCCGACCCGCGCGCCTGGAGCTGACGGGCGCCTCCGCACGCTCCGGCACACCGTCCGGCGTCTCCTACCAACCGGATGGGGGACTTGACCCGGGGCGCCCTCGTGCCGCATTGTCGACCAAGTCGATAGGAGATACCGAAAAGTCAGGGGGCGCTCGTGCGCAAGCTGCTGGTCCTCGCCCTCGTCGGGCTCGCCGCGCAACTCGTCGACGGCGCGCTCGGCATGGCCTACGGGCTGACCTCCTCGACCCTGCTCCTGTTCGCCGGTGTCGCGCCCGCTGCCGCGTCCGCCTCGGTGCACCTGGCCGAGATCGGCACCACGCTGGCGGCGGGTGTGTCGCACTGGCGGTTCGGCAACGTCGACTGGCGGGTGGTCGGCCGTATCGCGCTCCCCGGCGCCATCGGCGCGTTCGCCGGGGCGACGTTCCTCAGCTCCATCTCCACCGAGGCGGCGGCGCCCTGGATGGCCGCCATCCTGTTCACGCTCGGCGCGTACCTGCTGGTGCGGTTCTCCCGGCCGCTGCGCGCCAACCGGGCCGCCGGCCGCTTGCGCAGCCGGTTCCTCGCCCCGCTCGGCCTGGTTGCCGGCTTCGTCGACGCCACCGGCGGCGGGGGCTGGGGCCCGGTCGCCACCCCGGCGCTGCTGGTCTCCGGCCGGATGGAACCCCGCAAGGTCATCGGCTCGGTGGACACCTCCGAGTTCGTGGTGGCCGGCGCGGCGAGCATCGGCTTCCTGATCGGCCTGGGCTCCGAGGGCTTCCTGCTGCCCACTGTTGCCGCCCTTCTGATCGGCGGCCTGATCGCCGCCCCGATCGCGGCGTGGCTGGTCCGCATCGTGCCCGCCCAGCTGCTCGGCGCCGTGATCGGCGGCGTGATCGTGCTGACCAACGCCCGCACGCTGCTGAGCGCCGGCGGCGTGGGCGGCTCGCTGCCGGTGGTGGTGTACGTGCTGCTCGGCGTCGCCTGGCTGGTCGCCGTCGGGCTGGCGGTGCGCGCGTTGCGCCGTACCCGCCGGGCCCGCGCCACTGTCGACGCCGCACTCGCCGCCACGTCGCCCGCCGAGGCGGGGGAACCCGAGCTCGCCACGTCGGCGGAGCCGGGGGAGTCCGTCAAGCCGGCGGAAGCCGTCACGCCAGCGGGAGCCGTCGAGCCGGCGGAGGTCGTCAAGCCGGTGGAGGCGGTCGAGCCGGCGGAGGCCGTGAGGCCGGGGCGGGCCGCGGAGCCGGAGGCCGCCACCGAGAGCGCCGAGGCCGCGGAGTCGCGGAAGCTCGCCGCCGCCGTCGAAGGCTGAGCCGCTCGCGGTTTCCCGGCCGCGCCTCCTCCCGGGAGGGCGCGGCCCGGGACAAAGGTCGCCGGTCGCCGGTCGCCGGTCGCCGGTCGCCGCTCCGCCAGCCGTCGCCCTGTTGACGGCCGCGCCGCCGCCCGCCGGGCGCCACCCGCGCGACCGGGGTGAAGGCGCGCGACGTCCTCGGTGGGCCCGGCGAGGGGCGGCGCTTGTGGGGGTGTCCGGCGGTGACCTAGGCTAACGAGGCGCGGAGCCTAATCACCGACGTCGATGTGTTGGCGTCGCCCCTCGCGTCAGGGCACGTATCCGCCGGTCCGGGCAGACCGGCGTCGCCGCGTGCCTGACCTCCGCGAAAGGCATTTTCCGTGCACCTCACCACCCCACGCCACCGGCTCGCGCTGCTCGCCGCGGCCTCTGCGGTCACCCTGTCGGCGGGCGCGCTCACCACGATGACGGCCGCCGCGGCGGCCGTCGCCTGCCGGGTCGACTACCGGATCACCAACCAGTGGAGCGGCGGCTTCGGCGCCGACGTGACAGTCACCAACCTCGGCGACCCGGTCAACGGCTGGACCCTCGGCTGGAGCTTCGCCGCCGGCCAGCAGGTCGTCCAGGCGTGGAACGCGACGGTCAGCCAGTCCGGCACGCAGGTGAGCGCCCGCGACGCCGGCTACAACGCGGCCCTCGGCACCGGCGGCACCGCCAACTTCGGCTTCAACGGCTCGTGGAACAACGCGTCGAATCCGGTCCCGGCCGCGTTCACGCTCAACGGCACCGCCTGCACCGGCGCGCCGTCCACCACCCCGCCGTCCACCACGCCACCGCCGACCACGCCACCACCCACCACTCCGCCGCCGACCACGCCGCCACCCACCACACCCCCGCCGACCACCCCGCCGGCCGGGGCGAAGCAGATGGAGGACCTCGACCGAGGGCTGGTCAGCGTCCGCTCCGGAAACGGGAACCTGGTCTCCTGGCGGCTGCTCGGCACCGAGATCACAGGGGTTTCGTTCAACCTCTACCGGGGCGGCACCAAGGTCAACGGAAGCCCGATCACCGGCGCCACCACGTACCTGGACAGCGGCGCGGCGGCCGGCTCGGCGTACACCGTGCGGGCCGTGGTGAACGGCGCCGAGCAGGCGGCGTCCGCCCCGGCGCTCCAGTTCGCCAACGGTTACCTGGACGTGCCGATCCAGCCGCCGCCCGGTGGCACCACCCCGGCGGGGGAGGGCTACAGCTACTCGGCGAACGACGCGAGCGTTGGCGACCTCGACGGTGACGGCCGCTACGAGTTCGTGCTCAAGTGGGACCCGTCGAACGCCAAGGACAACTCGCAGTCCGGCTACACCGGCAACGTCTACGTCGACGCGTACACGCTCACCGGCACTCGGCTGTGGCGCGTCGACCTGGGCCGCAACATCCGCGCCGGCGCCCACTACACCCAGTTCCAGGTGTACGACTACGACGGCGACGGGGACGCCGAGGTGGCCATGAAGACCGCCGACGGCACCCGCTCCGGCACCGGCCAGGTGATCGGCAACGGCTCGGCCGATTACCGCAACTCCAGCGGTTACGTGCTCGCCGGCCCGGAGTACCTGACGATGTTCGACGGCCGCACCGGCGCGGCCCTGTCCACAGTCGACTACGACCCGCCGCGCGGCACCGTCTCGTCCTGGGGCGACTCGTACGGCAACCGGGTCGACCGGTTCCTCGCCGGCACCGCGTACCTGGACGGGCAGCGTCCCTCGCTGATCATGGCGCGCGGCTACTACACCCGGGCCGTCATCGCGGCCTGGGACTTCCGCGACGGCACGCTGCGCAAGCGCTGGACGTTCGACTCGAACGCCTCCGGCAACGGTGCCGCCGCCGGCCAGGGCAACCACCAGCTCTCCGTGGCCGACGTGGACAACGACGGCCGCCAGGAAATCGTGTACGGCGCAGCCACCATCGACGACAACGGCCGGCTGCTCTACTCCACCGGCAACGGCCACGGCGACGCGCTGCACGTCGGCGACCTCGATCCGGCCCGCGCGGGCCTGGAGGTGTTCAAGGTCGACGAGGACGGCAGCAAGCCCAGCTCCTGGATGGCCGACGCGCGGACCGGGCAGATCATCTGGCAGACCGCACCGAACGGCGACAACGGCCGCGGCGTCTCCGGCGACATCTGGGCGGGCAGCCCGGGTGCGGAGTCCTGGTCGTCGGCTGTCGACGGGCTACTGAACACCAGGGGGCAGAGCGTCGGGCGTAAGCCGTCGTCGGCGAACTTCCTGATCTGGTGGGACGGCGACCCGGTCCGCGAGCTGCTCGACGCCACGAAGATCGACAAGTACGGCACCGGCGGGGAGACGCGGCTGCTCACCGGCAGCGGCGTCGCCTCGAACAACGGCACCAAGTCCACTCCGGCGCTCTCGGCCGACCTGCTCGGTGACTGGCGCGAGGAGGTGGTCTGGCGCACCTCCGACAGCACCGCGCTGCGGATCTACAGCACGCCCGTCACCACCGGCCTGCGCCTGCCGACGCTGATGCACGACCCGCAGTACCGAGTGGCAGTGGCCTGGCAGAACACCGCCTACAACCAGCCGCCGCACCCGGGCTTCCACCTGGGCGACGGCATGAGCACACCGCCCGCGCCGAACATCTACCTGCGCTGAAACGGCAGGCACCGGGTCGCCGGCCGCGGAATCCGCTCCGCCGGCGACCCGGTGCACCACACCGCAGCATTCCCGACCCGTCCCGACCGGGAATGCCGTACCACCACCGGGGACAAAGTTATGCGTCCCACGCGACGGTGCGGTGACGTGGCTATGAAGAGCGTGTTTCAGGCGTCCCGGCGCAGCCCGCCGGCCACCTTCTCGGCGATCAGCTCGAACGAGCGGATCCGGTCGGTCACGTCGTACACCATCGTGGTGAGCATCAGCTCGTCCGCGCCGGTGCGCTCCAGCAACTCACCGAGCTGCCGGGCCACCGTCTCCGGCGAGCCGGTCGCCTGGCCGTCGCGGCGCTGGGCGACGAACTCCCGCTCGAACTCCGAGTACGGGTACGCCGCCGCCTCCTCCGGCGTGACCAGTGGTTCCGGCCGCCCCGACCGCAGCTTCAGGAACGACAGCCCGGCCGGTCCGGCCAGCCACTCGGCCCGCTCGTCGGTCTCGGCGCAGACCGCGTTCACCGCCACCATCGCGTACGGCCGGTCCAGCCACTGCGACGGCCGGAAGTGCTGCCGGTAGAGCCGCAACGCGGGGATCGTGTTCTGCGAGCTGAAGTGGTGCGCGAACGAGAACGGCAATCCGAGCAGGCCGGCCAGCTGTGCGCTGAAGCCGCTGGACCCGAGCAGCCACACCTGCGGCGACTGGCCCCGCCCCGGCGTCGCGGTGATCGGGCCGGGCTCGGCGCCGGAGAAGTAGTTCATCAGGTCGGCCAGCTCACGCGGGAAGTGCTCGGCGGACAGGCCCTCCATGGTGCGGCGCAGCGCCAGCGCGGTCACCTGGTCGGTGCCCGGGGCGCGGCCGATGCCCAGGTCGATCCGGCCCGGGTGCAGCGCCTCCAGGGTGCCGAACTGCTCGGCCACCACCAGCGGCGCGTGGTTGGGCAGCATCACCCCGCCCGAGCCGAGCCGGATCGTGCTGGTGTTCGCCGCCAGGTGCGCCAGCAGCACGGCCGGCGCGGAGCTGGCGATGGCGGGCATGTTGTGGTGCTCGGCCACCCAGAACCGGCGGTAGCCCAGCTCCTCGGTGCGGCGGGCCAGCTCCGTGGTGTGCCGCAGCGCCTCACCGGCACTGCCGGTCGCCGCCACCGGGGCAAGATCAAGAACAGACATGGGTACGTCGATCACAGCGTGGTGCAACAGGCCACGTGCCGGAATTGTTCCGCCGGGTGCGCTACCCCATACCCCGGGCCTGCTCGAAGATCAGGCTGGTCTGCGTGTGCTGCACCGCCGGGTCGACTGCGAGATGATCGAGGACGAAGTCCCGCAGGGCGTCCCCGGAGGCCGCCCGTACGTGCAGCACGTAGTCGTCCGCGCCGGCCACGTGGAACACCGACACCACCCCCGGCAGCCGTACCGAACGGGCCCGGAACGCGTCCACGGCGGCCCGCTCGTGCGCGGTCAGCCGCACCGAGACCAGCGCCTGCAACGGCAGGCCCACCGCAGCCGGGTCCACCTCCGCGTGGAACCCGCGGATCGCCCCGCACTCGCGCAGCGCCCGGGTGCGGGTCAGGCACGTCGACGGCGCCACCCCCACCCGCTCGGCCAGCGCGTTGTTCGGCAGCCGGCCGTCGGCCGCCAGCTCGGTGAGGATCGCGCGGTCGGTGTCGTCCAGGCCGGCGAACGGCCGTAGATCATTCGGTGCGGCAGGCATGTGACCATCCTTCACCGAATCACTCCCGGGCGAAAGCGTGATCGTCAGAATCTTCTTCGCTGGTATTGCCTTGTGCCGTCGTCATGTTCGACGCTTCCGGCATGACTTCCGTGGACACCGCAGCCGTACACGCCGGGCGCGCCGACCTCGCCGGGCTCGGCGTCCACGTCCCGCCGATCGACCTGTCCACCACCAACCCGCTGCCCTCGGTCGCGGGCGGCGGCGACGACTACGAGACACTCGCCACCGGCGGCACCCTCCCGGCCGGCGGCAGCGCCGTCTACCAGCGCCTCTGGAACCCCACTGTGGCCCGGTTCGAGACCGCGCTCGCCCAGCTCGAAGGCACCGCCGAGGCGGTCGCGTTCGCCAGCGGCATGGCCGCGCTCACCGCCACCCTGCTCGCCGCCACCCGCGACGGCAAGCGGCACGTCGTCGCCGTCCGCCCCCTCTACGGCGGCACCGACCACGTCCTCGCCACCGGCCTGCTCGGCACGGAGGTCACCTGGGCCACCACCGCCGACGTGGCCGCCGCGATCCGGCCCGACACCGCAGTGGTCGTGGTCGAGACCCCGGCGAACCCCAGCCTCGACCTGGTCGACATCGCCGCGCTCGCCGCCGCCGCCGGTGACGTCCCGCTGCTCGTCGACAACACCGTCGCCACCCCGGTGCTCCAACAGCCCGCCCGCCACGGCGCCGCGCTCGTGCTGCACAGCGCCACCAAGAGCATCGGCGGCCACGGCGACGTCCTCGCCGGCGTCGTCGCCTGCGCACCGGAGTGGGCCGCCCGGCTGCGCCAGGTCCGCGCCGTCACCGGTGCCGTCCTGCACCCGCTCGGCGCGTACCTGCTGCACCGCGGTATCCAGACCCTCCCGCTGCGCGTCCGCGCACAGCAGGCCGGCGCGGAGAAGCTCGCCGCCTGGCTCGCCGGGCACCCCGCCGTCGAGCGCGTCCACCACCCGTCGCTGCACGACCCGGCCGGGCTGGTCGGCCGGCAGATGTCCGGCACCGGCAGCCTGCTCGCCTTCGAGGTACGCGGCGGTGCTCCCGCCGCGGCCGAGGTCGCCGGCGCCTGCGAGCTGATCACCCACGCGGTGTCGCTCGGCGGCGTCGACACGCTGATCCAGCACCCGGCCTCGCTCACCCACCGGCCGGTCGAGGGCGACGCGAAGCCCTGCGGCGGGCTGCTGCGCGTCTCGGTGGGCCTGGAGGACCCGGAGGACCTGCGGGCGGACCTCGCGCGGGCACTGTCGCGGATCTGACGTCGCCCGGCAGAGCGCGTCCGCGGTGTCGTCCGGTCACGACTTCGGGCCCACGTGCCGGTCGAGGGCGGCGACCGCCTCCCGGCGGGCGACTGACAGGGACCACGGCAGATTCATCCGCCACGCGATGCCGAGCAGGTCGAGGGACCACTGGCACAGCGCCATGATGTCGGTGGAGCGGTTGGAGAACATGTAGCGGGGATAGACGTACTGCTTCCCGCGAACGACGACCCGGTTGGTGAAGCGGCAGCCGTCGGAGTGGAAGAGTCCCCGCAGGAAGTCGCCCGGGTGGGCCTCGACGATGCTCCGCTGCCAGGCGGCCAGGACGATCGGGCGCTCGTGTTTCTTGCCCGGTCCGTGCTGGGGGAACAGGCACGGCCAATGGAGTGCTGTGCTCTGTATGGCGACACAGCCGCGCTTCTGGATGCGCTGCACCTTGTTGGCCAACACCGCCCGCATCGCTGCGTCGCACTTCTCGATCAGGCTCGGCCAGGCGTCGGCACAGTAGATGCGGAGCACCGGCGTCCGGTCCGTGGTGACCAGGTGTCCGTCACCAAGATAGAGCCCGAGCAGGTAGGCGTAGGAGGCATGGTCGGGTGGAGCGTCCGGATTGGGGCGGCACCGGAAGCAGCGGACGGCGCTTCCGAAGATCGCCGGCTCTGGTCGGTCGACGCACCAGTGCCAGACCGTGGTGTAGGGCAGGGAGAGGCTGCGGGCCACCGAACGGATGTTGTGACCCTGGGCGCGAAGGGCGCGGGCTCGTGCCCGCATTTCGGGAGGATGCACGGCAACATCCTCGAACACCTGTATGACAAGAGTGCCGGGAGCGGGATTCGAACCCGCAAGCCCTTTCGGGCAGAAGTGTTTGAGACTTCCGTGTATGCCGTTCCACCATCCCGGCGGGGTGCGGTAACTGTACCCGACTAGGCTCATGCGGGAGCATGGGTGGTGACCGTGCCGGGATCGATGGTGGGAGTGGCTCGTGGGCGAGATGCAGGCGGACGCCGAGCGCAAGCGCGTTCTGATCGCCGAGGACGAGGCGCTCATCCGGCTGGACCTGGCCGAGATGCTCGTCGAAGAGGGCTACGAGGTGGTCGGCGAGGCCGGCGACGGCGAGACCGCCGTCAAGCTCGCCGAGGAACTCAAGCCCGACCTGGTCATCCTCGACATCAAGATGCCGATCATGGACGGGCTGGCCGCCGCCGAGCGGATCGCCGGCGCGCGCATCGCCCCGGTCATCATCCTGACCGCGTTCAGCCAGCGTGACCTGGTGGAGCGGGCACGGGCGGCGGGCGCGATGGCGTACCTGGTCAAGCCGTTCCAGAAGAGCGACCTGGTGCCGGCGGTGGAGATCGCGCTGTCCCGCTACTCGGAGATCGCCGCCCTGGAGTCGGAGGTCGCCGGCCTCACCGACCGGCTGGAGATCCGCAAGACCGTCGAGCGCGCCAAGGGCGCGCTGATGACCACGTACGGCATGACCGAGCCGCAGGCGTTCAAGTGGATCCAGCGCACCGCGATGGACCACCGGATGACCATGAAGGAGGTCGCCGAGCGGATCCTCGCCGAGACCGCCGGCGGCGAGGTGGAGCAGCCCGCCTCCTGACCTCCCCGGGAGGCGTCCGATCGATAGGATCGGATCCATGCTTTCCGCGCGCGTCCGGCCGGTCCTCGTCGCCGCCGCGCTGCTCCTGGCGGCCTGCCACGCCACCCCGCGTCCGCTGCCCGGGCCCGAGCCCGTGCGCCCGCTGTGGCAGCCGGTCGAGCTGGTCCTTCCCGCCGGTGGCGTGGGCCGTTCGGTGCCGCGCGACGTCGCGCGGTGCGCCGGCCGGTGGTACGTCGTGGGCGGGCTGGTCGATCCGGCGGGGGAGACCCGGCCGGCGGCGTGGTCCTCACCGGACGGCGTGACCTGGTCGCCGATTCCGGTGCGCGGGCAGACGTTCTACGGCCGGCAGCATGTGCTCTACGCGGTGGCGTGCCGCGCCGACGGGATGGCGGCCCTGGGCGCGAAGACCGGTGGCGTGCACGGCAATCCGCGTACCGGAACGTGGGTGTGGCGCCCGGGCGGGCCGTTGCGGGAGGTGCCGGCGGCGTTCGAGTTGTTCGGCGGCCCGCGCGCGGTGAGCGCGTCGCGGCTGGCGGCGGGGCCGGCCGGTTGGCTGGTCGCCGGTGCCCGCGCGGACGGTGCGGCCGTGTGGACGTCGCCGGACGCCGAGGGGTTCGCCCTGCGTGCGGGGGTCGCGGAGCTCGCCGGTGACGGCCGGGGCCGGACGGCGGCGTACGACGTGACAGCGGTGGGGCCGGGTTGGCTGGTGGTGGGGTCGTTGCTACCGCCCGGCGGGACGGCCCGGACGCCGCTGGTGTGGTCCTCGGTGGACGGCCGGGTGTGGCGGCGGGTGCTCCTGCCGGTGCCGGCGGGGGCGGCCGGGGCGGCGGAGCGGGTGGCGTCGGCCGACGGCGGGCCGGTGGTCCTCGGCCCGGTGGGGGACCGCTTCGCGGTGTGGCGGGCGTGCGACGACTGTGGTTCGCGCTCCGCCGGGCCGGCGGGTGTGGGGCAGGGGTGGCGGCGGGTCGGCGGGTTCGGCACGCCGGGCCCGGGGGTTTCGTCGGTGGACGCGCTCGCGGCGTCGGCCGGCCGGCTGGTCGCGGTGACCGGTGACGGGGCCGAGCGACGGCTCTGGATGTCGCGTGACGGGGGCGCGTCGTGGCTTCCGGTGATCACGCCGGTGCCGGTGCCGGACGGGGGCGACGCCGCGCTGGCGGTGGCCGTCCGCGACGACGGGCTGCTCGTGGTCGCCGACGACGGGAAATCATCCCGTGCCTGGTGGGGGGCGTTGCCAGCCGTCGATCGGTAGCGGGTGAAGTGATGTTGGCCCGTTACCAAGGAATAGTCGGTAAAAGCCTTGCCGCGCCTACGGTTCTTACGGCGATCGGCTTGAATCCGCCACCGCGTGTAACGGTTCGGTCAACCCCGCTTTCCAGGTCTTACGCCACCGCCCACGGTGGGATAACGTCCCGGCCCAGACCGGCGACGACGGTCTTGGTTCGTCCACCCCGCAAGGGCCAATCAGCGGCGGGTGGTTCGGATCATGGACGGAGGAGGGTTCGGGCCTTGAGGCAGAAGCTCGCACGCGTGATCGGCGGGGTCGCCATGCTGGCGCTCGTCGCCGGCGGTACCGCTTGTTCCAGCGGCAGCGACGATGAGGGTTCCGGGGGCAGCGCCTGCGGGAGCAAGATCGCTTTCTTCGGCGCGCTGACCGGTAGCTCGGCCGCGCTGGGCATCAATGAGAAGAACGGCGTCAAGGTGGCCGTCGACAAGTACAACAAGGAGAACCCGGACTGCAAGGTCGAGCTGGCCGAGCTCGACTCGCAGGGCAGCCCGGACCAGGCGCCGGGTCTGGCCCAGAAGGCGATCGACGACCCCAAGATCCTCGGCGTCGTGGGCCCGGCCTACTCGGGCGAGTCCGAGGCCGCGGGCCCGCTGTTCAACGAGGCCGGCCTGGTCACCATCACCCCCTCCGCGACCCGTCCGAGCCTCGCCGAGCAGGGCTGGAAGACGTTCTTCCGCGCGGTCGGCAACGACCTGAGCCAGGGTCCCGGCGCCGGCAACTACATCAAGAACGTGATCAAGGCCGACCGGGTCTACGTCATCGACGACCAGTCCGCGTACGGCGCCGGCCTGGCCGACGAGGTCAAGAAGGTTCTCGGCTCCTCGGTCGTGGGCAGCGACAAGGTCCAGGGCGAGGGCAAGCAGACCGAGTTCTCCGGCGTGGTCACCAAGGTCAAGGCCGCCAACGTCAAGGCGATCTTCTACGGCGGCTACTACCAGGAGGCCGGCCTGATCCGCAAGCAGCTCACCGCTGCCGGCGTCACCGCCCCGCTGGTCGCCGGTGACGGCGTGAACGACGGCGCCTACATCACCTCCGCCGGTGCCGCCGCAGCCGAGGGCACCATCCTCACCTGCCCCTGCGCTCCGTCCACCGAGGCGCGTGGCACCTTCATCGCCGACTACAAGGCGCTCAACGGCACCGACCCGGGCACCTACAGCGACACCGCCTACGACGCGGCGAGCATCCTGCTGGCGGGCATCAAGGCCGGCAAGACCACCCGTCCCGGCCTGCTGGAGTTCGTGAAGGGCTACAGCGGCGAGGGCGTTGCCGCCAGCTACAAGTTCGTCGAGGGTGGCGAGCTCGACCCGGCGCAGGTCAAGGTCTGGGCGTTCAAGGTGCAGGGCGGCAAGGTCGTCCCGGACCAGGAGATCCCCAAGTCCTGATCGTTCGATCGCTGGACTGGCGATTGAGTAGTGATCGCGGGTGCGGCCGGGAGCTGGCTCCCGGCCGCACCCTCTTTTTCTCTTGAGCGACGGAGCGTCCCTCCCTTGGACTTCGACGGACTGTTCTCCAACTTCGGGGAACTCACCACGACCGGCTTGACGCAGGGCGCCATCTACGCCCTGGTCGCGCTCGGCTACACGCTTGTGTACGGCGTGCTAAGGCTCATCAACTTCGCCCACTCCGAGGTCTTCATCGCCGGTGCGTTCGCCGCGATCTGGACCTGGAACGGCTTCGGACTCGACCAGAACTCCCAGGTCAGCGGCATCGGCTCGATCCTGTTCTACCTGCTGGTGGCGATGATCGTGGCGGCCATCGCCTCGGCGGGCACCGCGACGGTGATCGAACGGGTGGCGTACCGGCCACTGCGTAAGCGCAACGCGCCGCCGCTGGCGTTCCTCATCACCGCCATCGGCGCCTCGATCGCCATCTCCGAGGCGTTCGGCGTCTACACCCGGCGCCGTCCGGAGGGCGCACCCATCCTGGTCAGCTCGGAGCCGCTGTTCCACGTCGCCGGGGTGCCGATCGACGCGGTGCAGCTGCTCACGATCGGTTCCGCGCTGGTGATGATGTTCGCGCTGGACCAGTTCATCAACCGCAGCCGTACCGGCCGCGGCATCCGGGCGGTGGCCCAGGACGCCAACACGGCGGCGCTGATGGGCGTCAACAAGGACCGCATCATCCTGATGGTCTTCATCGCCGGTGGCACCATGGCCGGCGTCGCGGGCCTGCTCTACGACGTGCGGATCCAGACGCTCACCTACAGCGTCGGCTTCCTGCTGGGCCTCAAGGCGTTCACCGCGGCGGTGCTCGGCGGTATCGGCAACCTGCGCGGCGCGCTCGTCGGCGGGTTGCTGCTCGGCGTCGTGGAGAACTACGCCGCGGGCCTGTTCGGCAGTCAGTGGAAGGACTTCGCCGCGTTCGCGGTGCTCGTCGTGCTGCTGATGTTCCGGCCGACCGGTCTGCTCGGCGAATCACTGGGGAGGGCACGCGCATGACGACCACCATCGACCCGCCGGAGCGGCGGGAGACGGCGGCGGACAAGCTGCGGCAGGGCCGGCACGCGATCTCGGAGCGCTGGCACCACGCGCCCCGCTGGGTGCGCTGGGTGCTGCTCGCGGCGGTGATCGCGTTCTTCTACGCGCTGCCGAACAAGGAGTTCTACCAGTACCTCGGGCCGATCCCGACCCCGGGAGCGAACTTCACCCAGGTGATGTTCACGGTCTCGATCTACGTGCTGCTGGCGGTCGGGCTCAACATCGTGGTCGGCTTCGCCGGCCTGCTCGACCTGGGCTACTTCGGCTTCTTCGCCGTCGGCGCGTACACGGTAGCGGTGCTGACCTCGCCGAGCAGCGACCTCAAGACGCTGTGGCCGTGGCTGGCGGTGGTGCCGATCGCGATCGGCCTGACCATGGTCTCCGGCGTCATGCTCGGCACGCCGACGCTGCGCCTGCGCGGCGACTACCTGGCGCTGGTGACGCTCGGCTTCGCCGAGATGATCCGGATCGCGGCGGTCAGCTCCGAGTTCCTCAAGGGACAGCGCGGCTTCAACCAGATCCCGCACCCGCCCGGCGAGTACGCCGACGGCCGGCCGTGGTTCGGCGTGCTCGACGCCCGCCCGTACTACTGGCTGGTGCTCACGCTGATCATCCTGGTGGTGATCGGGGTGCGGAACCTGACCCACAGCCGGGTCGGCCGGGCCTGGATCTCGATCCGCGAGGACGAGGACGCGGCCCAGCTCATGGGCGTGCCGACGTTCAAGTTCAAGCTGTGGGCGTTCGCCTCCGGCGCGGCCATCGCCGGCCTGGCCGGCGCGCTGTTCGCCGGTAAGCAGAACTTCGTCAACTCGCAGAACTTCGAGCTGCTCAACTCGATCATCATCCTGGCCGCTGTCATCTTCGGCGGCTCGGGCAACATCGTCGGCGCGATCGTCGGCGGTGGCCTGGTGGCGTACATGATCGAGCGGTTCCGTGGCATCGAGCTGTTCGGCATCGAGCTGTACGAGTACCGGTTCCTCTTCTTCGGCCTGGTGCTGGTGATCATGATGATCTTCCGGCCGCAGGGCCTGATCCCGAACCGGCGACGAGCGGCGGAGTTCAAGGACCGCCGCAAGGAGGTGATCGTCGGTGAGTGACACCGAGCAGACCCCGGCCGTTCCGGCCCAGGCGGCGGCCCCCGCCGTCGAGACGGTGAGCGAGCGCGAGCCGTTGCTGGAGGTCGACCACGTCACGCTGCGCTTCGGCGGCGTGGTGGCCCTCAACGACGTGGACTTCACCCTCTACAAGGGGGAGATCCTCGGCCTGATCGGCCCGAACGGCGCCGGCAAGACCACCTGCTTCAACGCGATGACCGGCATCTACCAGCCCACCGAGGGGCAGATCCGGTTCCTGGGCCAGAAGATCAGTGGCAAGAAGCGCCACCAGATCACCCGGATGGGCATGGCCCGTACGTTCCAGAACATCCGGCTCTTCCCGGAGATGACCGCGCTGGAGAACGTCCAGGTCGGCGCGGACGCGCACCACAAGACCAGCGTGATCTCCGCCCTGCTGCGCCTGCCGCGGCACTGGAAGGAGGAGCGCGAGGGCCGGGAGAAGGCCGAGCGCCTGCTGGACTTCGTCGGGATCCGCAACCGCAGGCACGAGTTCGCCCGCAACCTGTCCTACGGCGAGCAGCGCCGGCTGGAGATCGCCCGCGCGCTCGCCACCGACCCGAAGCTGCTCTGCCTGGACGAGCCGGCCGCCGGCTTCAACCCGGCGGAGAAGGAGGAGCTGCTCCAGCTCATCCGGCAGATCCGGGACCAGGGCGTGACGGTGCTGCTGATCGAGCACGACATGCGCCTGGTGATGGGCGTGACCGACCGGATCGTGGTCCTGGAGTTCGGAAAGAAGATCGCCGAAGGGCTGCCCGCCGAGGTGCGGGACAACCCGAAGGTGGTCGCGGCGTACCTGGGGGTGCCGGACGATGCTGCTTGAGATCGAGGACGTGAGCCTGCTCTACGGGCGGATCCAGGCGCTGCACGGCATCAGCCTGACCGTGGACGAGGGGGAGATCGTCGCGCTGATCGGCGCGAACGGCGCCGGCAAGTCCACCACCATGCGGGCGATCTCCGGCATCCGGCCGGTCGCCTCCGGCACGATCAAGTTCGCCGGTGAGGACATCACCAAGCTGCGGGCCGACCTGCGGGTGCGGCGCGGCCTGTGCCAGGCGCCCGAGGGCCGGGGCATCTTCCCCGGCATGTCGGTGCTGGAGAACCTGGACATGGGCGCGTACACCCGGCGGGACAAGGCCGGCATCGCGCAGGACCTGGCCCGGGTGCTGGACCTGTTCCCGCGGCTGGCCGAGCGGCGCAAGCAGGCCGGCGGCACGCTCTCCGGCGGCGAGCAGCAGATGCTCGCCGTCGGCCGGGCGCTGATGAGCCGGCCGAAGCTGCTGCTGCTCGACGAGCCGTCGATGGGTCTCGCGCCGATGCTGATCCAGCAGATCTTCACGATCATCACGGAGATCAACCAGCAGGGCACCACCATCCTGCTGGTGGAGCAGAACGCCCAGCAGGCGCTGGCGCGCGCCCACCGGGCGTACGTGCTGGAGACCGGCCGGATCGTCAAGAGCGGTTCCGGTGCGGACCTGCTGCACGACCCCTCGGTCAAAGAGGCATACCTCGGCGTGGCCTGACCGACCGACCCCTCGCAATAAGGAGTACAGCCATGTTCCACCCCAACCCCGGACGGCGGGCGGCGCTCGGCGTCGCCGGTGCGGCCGTCCTGCTGCTCTCCCTGGCCGCGTGCGGCGAGAAGGAGAACTCGGCCGAGCCGGGCTCCGGCCCGTCGGTGTCCGCCACGGCCGACTCCACCCTGGCCGCGAAGGTGCCGGACGCCATCAAGGCCGACGGCGTGATCAAGGTCGGCACCGACTCGACGTACGCCCCGGCCGAGTTCCTGGATCAGGACGGCAAGACCGTGGTCGGCTTCGACGTCGAGCTGTTCAACGCGGTGGCGCAGAAGCTGGGTCTCAAGGCCGAGTACGAGTCGGCGCCGTTCGACGCGATCCTGCCCGGTGTGGGTTCGGGCAAGTACGAGGTCGGCGTCTCGTCGTTCACCATCAACCCCGACCGGCTCAAGAGCGTCAACATGGTGAGCTACTACTCGGCGGGCACCCAGTGGGCGACCAAGAAGGGCAACCCGGCCGGGGTCGACCCGGAGAACGCCTGCGGCAAGAAGATCGCCGTGCAGGTCGGTACCGTGCAGCTCGACGACATCACCGCACGGTCGAAGAAGTGCACCGACGCCGGCAAGCCGGCCATCAAGATCGACCAGTACCAGGCGCAGAGCGACGCCACCGCCGCCGTGGGCAGCGGCAAGAACGACGCCATGCTGGCCGACTCCCCGGTCGGGGCGTACGCGGTCAAGCAGAGCAACGGCCAGCTCGAGGTGCTCGGCGACATCTACGAGTCGGCGCCGTACGGCTACGCGGTGAACAAGGACCAGCAGGCGTTCGCCGAGGTGCTCAAGGAGGCCGTGCAGGCGGTCATCGCCGACGGCAGCTACAAGGCCGCGCTCGCCAAGTGGGGTGTCGAGGGCGGCGCCATCACCAACGCTGAACTGAACCCGTCGGTCTGACCATGTCGGTCGACACATCCGGACGGGCACGGCCTGAACCGATCAAGGCCGTGCCCGTGCGGCACCCCGGGCGCTGGGTGGGCGTGGCGGTCATCGCCGTGCTGGTCGCGATGTTCGTGCACATGCTGGTCACGAACTCCGCGTTCCAGTGGTCGTTCATGGTGGACGAGATGTTCCGCCCGCCGATCGTCGAAGGCCTGCGCGGCACCATCCTGCTGCTGATCACCTCGATGGCGATCGGCATCGTCCTGGGCGTCGTCATCGCGATCATGCGGCTGTCGCCCAACCCGGTGCTGCGCGGCGTGTCCTGGGTCTACACCTGGTTCTTCCGCGCGGTACCCCGGCTCGTGCTGGCGATCCTCTTCGGCAACCTCGGCATCCTCTGGGCGCGGCTGGAGTTCGGTCTGCCGTTCGACAGGCAGATCGGTGCCCTGTTCGGGCTGCACGACTTCGAGGCCCGGCTGTTCGGGTTCAGCGCGGTCGACATCCTGACCGGTTTCGTCGCCGGCATGCTGGCGCTGGGTCTGTCCGAGGCCGCGTACATGGCCGAGATCGTCCGGGCCGGCATCCAGTCGGTGGACGAGGGGCAGACCGAGGCGGCTCAGGCGCTGGGCATGAGCCGGGCGCAGATCCTGCGGCGGATCGTGCTGCCGCAGGCGATGCGGGTGATCATCCCGCCGACCGGGAACGAGACCATCGCGATGCTGAAGGACACCTCGCTGGTGGCCTTCGTGCCGGTGTCGATGGAGCTGTTCTTCCAGCTCAAGGCCGTCGGTTCCCGGACCTTCCAGCCCTTCCCGATGTACGTCGCCGCGACGTTGTGGTACCTGCTCCTGACCAGCGTCCTGCTGGTCGGGCAGTACTACCTGGAGCGCCACTACTCCAAGGGTGTCGGACGCAGCGGGCGAGCCCGGCAGCGGCTACGGGGTCTGGCCGCCGAGAGCGGCGGCACCACGAGTGGGACGGCGGAATCATGACCGAGGCGACGGTTTCCCCGCAGACGCCGACCGCGGAGTCCGGGCTGATGGTGCGGGCCGAGCAGGTGCACAAGTCGTTCGGGCCGCTGGAGGTGCTCAAGGGCATCGACCTGGAGGTCCGCTCCGGTGAGGTGTGCTGCCTGCTCGGGCCCTCCGGCTCCGGCAAGTCGACGTTCCTGCGCTGCATCAACCACCTGGAGAAGATCGACGCCGGCCGGATCTGGGTGGACGGCGACCTGATCGGCTACCGGGAGCGCGGCGGCAAGCTGTACGAGATGCGGGACAAGGACGTGGCCGCGCAGCGCCGGGCCATCGGCATGGTGTTCCAGCGGTTCAACCTGTTCCCGCACATGACGGTGCTCCAGAACGTCATGGAGGCGCCGGTGCTGCTGCGCCAGGCCAAGAAGGCGGAGGCCCGGGAGCACGCCGCGCAACTGCTGGACCGGGTGGGGCTGGGCGACAAGCTCGGCGCGTACCCCGGTCAGCTCTCCGGCGGCCAGCAGCAGCGGGTGGCGATCGCCCGGGCGCTGGCCATGCGGCCGAAGCTGATGCTGTTCGACGAGCCGACCAGCGCGCTCGACCCGGAGCTGGTGGGCGAGGTGCTGGACACGATGAAGAACCTGGCCCGCGACGGCATGACGATGATCGTGGTGACCCACGAGATCGGCTTCGCCCGGGAGGTGGGCGACCACCTCGTGTTCATGGACGGCGGGGTGGTGGTCGAGCAGGGCGACCCGCGCGAGGTGATCTCGGCGCCGCAGCACGAGCGGACCAAGGCGTTCCTGGCCAAGGTTCTCTGACCTCGGCCTCCGGTGCGGCGCGCGCCGCACCGGAGGCCGGAGTTGTCGGGCGTACGGACTAGAGTCGCAGCCGTGACAGCTACGACGCCGCGCCTGCTCCTCGTCGACGGACATTCCCTGGCATACCGGGCGTTCTTCGCCCTGCCGGTGGAGAACTTCTCCACCACCACGGGGCAGCCGACAAACGCCGTCTACGGCTTCACCTCGATGCTGATCAACGTGCTGCGCGACGAGCAGCCCACGCACATCGTGGTGGCATTCGACGTCTCCCGCCGTTCCTTCCGCACCGAGAAATACTCCGAGTACAAGGCCGGCCGCAGCGAGACCCCCACCGACTTCAAGGGTCAGGTCAGCCTGGTCAAGGAGGTCCTGGCCGCGCTGCGCGTGCCGGTGGTCGAGAAGGAGGGCTACGAGGCGGACGACGTCATCGCCACGCTCGCCTGCCAGGCCCGCGACCAGGGCATGGACGTGCTGATCTCCACCGGCGACCGGGACGCGTTCCAGCTCGTCGGCGAGCACGTGACCGTGCTCTACCCGCGCAAGGGCGTCTCCGACCTGGCCCGGATGGACCCGGCCGCCATCGAGGCGAAGTACGGCGTCACCCCGGACCGCTACCGCGACCTGGCCGCGCTGGTCGGCGAGACCAGCGACAACCTGCCCGGTGTGCCCGGCGTCGGCCCGAAGACCGCCGCCAAGTGGATCAACCTGTACGGCGGCGTCGAGGGCGTGGTGGCCCGGGCCGACGAGATCAAGGGCAAGGCCGGTGACAGCCTGCGCGAGCGGCTCGCCGACGTGATCCGCAACTACGAGATCAACTGCCTGGTCTCCGACCTGGAGCTGCCGGTCCGCCCCGAGGACGCCCGCTGGCAGGGCTGGGACCGCGAGGCGGTGCACCAGGTCTTCGACACGCTCCAGTTCCGCATCCTGCGCGACCGGCTCTACCAATACCTGGAGGCGGTCGAGCCCGAGGCCGAGGCGGGCTTCGAGCTGGCCGGCGAGGTGCTCACCGAGCCGGGCACGCTCGCCGGCTGGCTCGACACGCACGCCCCGGCGGGCGCGCCGGTCGGCCTGGCGGTCACGCTCGACACCGGTCCCAACCGCCGGCACACCGCCACCGTCACAGCGATGGCGCTGGCCACCGCCGCCGGCGCCGGCGCCTGGTTCGACCCGAGCCGGCTGGACGCCGGTGACGAGGCCGCGCTGGCCGGGTGGCTGGCCGACGTCGAGCGCCCGAAGGTGCTGCACGACAGCAAGCCGGCCGTGCTGGCGTTCGCCGCGCACGGCTGGGAGCTGCGGGGCATCGCCCGCGACACCCAGATCGCCGCCTACCTGGCCCGCCCCGACCAGCGCTCGTACGACCTGACCGACCTGGCGCTGCGCTACCTGCACCGGGAGCTGCGCGTCGACGCGCCGGAGAGCGGGCAGCTCACCCTCGACGGGCTCGGCGACGAGGGCGTGGCCGAGCAGAACCTCATGCTCCAGGCCCGCGCCACGCTCGACCTGGCCGACGCGATCGACGCCGAGCTGTCCCGCGACGGCGAGCAGTCGGCCCGGCTGATGGCCGGTGTGGAGCTGCCGCTGATGCGGGTGCTCGCCACGATGGAGCGCACCGGCATCGCCGCCGACACCGACTACCTCTCGGAGCTGGAGGCGCACTTCGCCGCCGAGGTGAAGGCCGCCGCCCAGGGCGCGTACGAGGTGGTCGGCCGGGAGTTCAACCTGGGTTCGCCGAAGCAGTTGCAGGAGATCCTCTTCACCGAGCTGGGCCTGCCCAAGACCAAGCGGATCAAGACCGGCTACACCACTGACGCCGACGCGCTCCAGTGGCTGTTCGCGCAGACCGAGCACCCGCTGCTGCATCACCTGCTGCGCCACCGCGACGTCGCGAAGCTCAAGTCGACTGTCGACGGGCTGCTCAAGTCCGTGTCCGACGACGGCCGGATCCACACCACGTTCAACCAGACCGTGGCGGCGACCGGGCGGCTGTCCTCCACCGAGCCGAACCTCCAGAACATCCCGATCCGCACCGAGGAGGGGCGGCGGATCCGGCGCGCGTTCGTCGTCGGCGAGGGCTACGAGTGCCTGCTCACCGCCGACTACAGCCAGATCGAGATGCGGATCATGGCGCACCTGTCCTCGGACGACGCGTTGATCGAGGCGTTCAACTCCGGGCACGACTTCCACGCCGCCACGGCCTCGTCGGTCTTCGCCGTCGAGGTCGGTGACGTCACCGCCGACCAGCGCCGCAAGATCAAGGCGATGAACTACGGCCTGGCGTACGGGCTCAGCGCGTTCGGCCTGTCCCAGCAGCTCGGCATCAGCGCCGAGGAGGCGCGCGGGCTGATGGAGAACTACTTCGCCGGGTTCGGCGGGGTCCGCGACTACCTCCAGGAGGTCGTGGCACGGGCCCGCCAGGACGGCTACACCTCCACCATCCTGGGCCGCCGCCGCTACCTGCCCGACCTGGTCAGCGACAACCGGCAGCGCCGGGAGATGGCCGAGCGGATGGCGCTCAACGCCCCGATCCAGGGTTCGGCGGCCGACATCATCAAGGTCGCCATGCTGCACGTCGACGGCGCGCTGCGCGACGCCGGTCTGCGCTCCCGGATGCTGTTGCAGGTGCACGACGAGCTGGTCTTCGAGGTCGCCCCGGGCGAGCGCGAGGCGCTGGAGGCGCTGGTGCGCAAGGAGATGGGCGAGGCGTACCCGCTGTCGGTGCCGCTGGAGGTGTCGGTCGGCGAGGGCCACGACTGGAACAGCGCCGACCACTGACCCCGTCCCCACCGACGCCGGCCTCCACCCGGCCCGCAGGCCCCGGTGATCAAGGAGTTCGTGTCACGCCCGAGCCCGTTCGGGGACACGAACTCCTTGATCACTGGGGAAGAGACGGCGGCGAGCGCGACCCCGGCCAGCAGCGGCGGCACCGCCTCGCGGTACGGCGCGACCGGGTCCGGCCACCTCGGGTCGGGTGCGGGCGGGATCAGGCGGATCAGCACGATCCCGGCCAGCGCCGGGATCCACCGGTGCCACATCGGTACGGTGCCGTCGTGGTCGGCGCTGTACCTGATGCCGGTGTTCCCGGTCACCACCAGGAGGAGCGCCGCGACGGCGACGAGCCCGAGGCCCGCCAGGAGGATCACCCGTCCGGCGCGGGATGACGGCCGGCGGTCGGGACGTCTGTCGTCATCGCCGGCACGCTACCAACGCGCGGCGAACGGACCGGGCGGCTCAGCTCTTGAGTGGGTCGTGCCCCCAGTTCATCAGCGACCAGCGCCAGCGGGTGTCCCGGACGTCTCCGGACGGCCGCTGGGCCAGGTGGCGGTGGACGTACCCGATGACCTTGCGCATGTGCTTGTAGTCGGCGGCGGTGAGGTCGGCGCGCTTGCGGCGCAGCAGGTCGACGATGCGCCGGCCGGAGTCGTGGCCGACCGACTCACCGCCCTGGGTGCCCTTCTTGTGCCAGCCGACGTGCTTGGACTCCTCGGTCTCCAGCCAGCGGGTCAGCTCGCCCGGCTTCATGTTCACCGCGTCGGTGAACTCCCGGTAGGTCTGCTGCGGGTCCTCAGCGCGACTCATGGCGAAGCACCTCCGGCCGGTGGGCGACGTCGCGGCCCGAGTCGTCGTTGGTGATCCGGTACTGCGGCTGCGCGGGCGAGGCGTTCACGGTGTGTCCGCGTACGTGGGTGCGCTCGGTCAGCTTCTCCTTGACGACGCCGTACGCCCGGCCGCTGTGGCTGGCCCAGGAGACGTGGTCGCCGGCGCGGAACTCCTTCTCGGCCATGCGGCCCGGTTACCCGTGCCGGACACCGAGTAACGGTGTGGTCAGGGCCGGATCTCCGCGATCGGCAGCTTGATCGCGAAGGGCTCGGACAGCTCGATCACCTCGCTGCTGTCGTCCACCAGCTCGTACTGCCGCTCGCCGCCGGGGCCGATCCGGTCACCGAGGCGGTACGCGTAGAGGTGCACCGGGTCCTGCTCGATCCGCCAGTAGAACGGGATCCGCGCGGCGGCGTACTCGCCCGGCTTGGCGAACCGGTCGACGCGCCGGGTGCCGGGGGAGACGATCTCGACGGCCAGGACGACGTCCGCCGGTCGCAGGAGGGACCTGTCGCTCGGCAGCCCGGCGTGGTGGAGCAGCACGTCCGGACGGCGACTGGAGTCGACGTCCAGACCGATGCTCACCGCCTGGGCCGCGCGCAGATGGGCTGGAACGCGGGATCGCAGCCATATCGCCAGCAGGCTGGCGATGCCTTGGTGGCCGAGAGTGGGGAAGGGCGTCAGGTGGATGATGCCATCGACGAGTTCGACGCTCGGTGCTTCGGGCGGCAGCGTCAGTAGGTCGTCCAGCCTGTAGTCGGTCAGCAGTTGCCGAATGGGGTCAGGGCGCCAGGGAAAGGCTGAGGTGGGGGCCGGGCCGACGCTCATGGGGACAGCGTGCCGCGTGCCACGGGAGGGTCGATCGCACAGCGGGTCCGTTGGCGTCAGCCGGCCGGCTTCTCCGCGACGAAGATCGCGGTGCCGGGGAACAGCCGGCCGCGCAGCGGGCTCCACTGCCCCCAGACCCCCTCGTGCCCGGCGGGCCACTCCGGTTCCACCAGGTCCAGCAGGCGGAAGCCCGCCCCGACCAGTTCCCGGATCCGGTCGCCCAGGGTGCGGTGCTGCTCGACGTACGTGGCCACACCGTTCTCGTCCTGCTCGACGTACGGGGAACGGTCGAAGTACGAGTGCACGGCGGTCAGCCCGCCCTCGCCCGGGTCGTCCAGGAAGATCCAGCGCATCGGGTGGGTGACCGAGAAGACCCACCGGCCGCCCGGCCGCAGCACCCTCGCCACCTCCCGCATCGCCGCCGCCGAGTCGTCCACGAACGGGATCGCGCCGAACGCGGTGCAGACGGTGTCGAACGCGGCGTCGGCGAACGGCAGCGCGAGCGCGTCGGCCTGCACCAGCGGCACGCGTACCCCGGTGCGCCCGGCGGCCTCGGCGGCGTGCCGCAACATGCCCGCGGACAGGTCGAGTGCGACCGGCCGGGCGCCCTGGGCGGCGAGCCAGCGGGCGGCGGCGGCCGCCCCGGCGCCGAGTTCGAGGATCCGCCGGCCGGTGACGTCGCCGAGCAGCCGGGCGTCGGACTCGCGCAGCCCCTCCGGGCACCAGACGAAGTCGACCTCGCCGAGGAACGCGCCGTGCTCGTCCTGGTACGCGTCGGCGTCGGTGTCCCACCAGCCGCGGTTGGCGCGGCGGATCTCCCCGGCGTCGACCCGTCGGCGGGTCACCCTGTCGTCGTCCACGGGTTCACGCTAGGTCCGGCGGCGCGGACCCGGTGCGGTGGGGTGGCGGCTGGGGCGGATGTGACGGACGAGACAGCGATGGCACCTTACCGAGCAAAATCTCCGCTTTCGCAGGGGATGAGTTCGCACGGACCCGGGAGGGCTTGCACGCTGTGGTAATGCAGCGGGTAGGCTAGACGATGCGCTCGCGGATCGTGTGCCTCGGCAGGGAGCAGGTGCGCGGTCACCGGAGCCACTAATGATCTTCTCGCGTCGATCGTTCGGTGTGCCCGGCGACGGATCCGTTGGCGCGGAAGAGTCACCGCGACACCCATGCCCGCTGTGACAACCCATCCGACCGGAGCAACCGCCCACATGACGAGCAGCATCGAGGCCACCTCGAGCGCCAACAAGGTCACCCACGACGACCTCGGCTCTGAGGAAGCTTTCCTCGCCGCGATCGACGAGACCATCAAGTACTTCAACGACGGCGACATTGTCGAAGGCACCGTCGTCAAGGTCGATCGGGACGAGGTCCTGCTCGACATCGGCTACAAGACCGAGGGTGTCATCCCCTCTCGGGAGTTGTCGATCAAGCACGACGTGGACCCGGCCGAGGTCGTTTCGGTGGGTGACCACATCGAGGCCCTCGTCCTCCAGAAGGAGGACAAGGAGGGTCGGCTGATCCTCTCCAAGAAGCGGGCGCAGTACGAGCGG
Organism: Micromonospora sp. NPDC048887; assembly: GCF_040649715.1. Taxonomy (NCBI): domain Bacteria; kingdom Bacillati; phylum Actinomycetota; class Actinomycetes; order Micromonosporales; family Micromonosporaceae; genus Micromonospora; species Micromonospora sp. NPDC048887. The sequence continues at coordinate 37,623 of NZ_JBEZGA010000003.1, forward strand.
GCCTGGGGCACGATCGAAAAGATCAAGGACGAGGACGGCGTCGTCCGCGGTTCGGTCATCGAGGTCGTCAAGGGTGGTCTCATCCTCGACATCGGCCTGCGTGGCTTCCTGCCCGCGTCGCTCGTCGAGATGCGGCGTGTGCGTGACCTGCAGCCGTACGTCGGCCGCGAGCTCGAAGCCAAGATCATCGAGCTGGACAAGAACCGCAACAACGTGGTGCTGTCCCGCCGTGCCTGGCTGGAGCAGACGCAGTCCGAGGTGCGCACCGAGTTCCTCAACAAGCTCCAGAAGGGGCAGGTCCGCAAGGGCGTCGTCTCCTCGATCGTCAACTTCGGCGCGTTCGTCGACCTGGGCGGCGTGGACGGCCTCGTGCACGTCTCCGAGCTGTCCTGGAAGCACATCGACCACCCGTCCGAGGTCGTCGAGGTGGGCCAGGAGGTCGAGGTCGAGGTCCTGGACGTCGACCTGGACCGCGAGCGGGTCTCGCTGTCGCTGAAGGCGACGCAGGAGGACCCGTGGCGTCAGTTCGCCCGCACCCACGCGATCCAGCAGATCGTGCCGGGTAAGGTCACCAAGCTGGTGCCGTTCGGCGCGTTCGTCCGGGTGGACGACGGCATCGAGGGCCTGGTCCACATCTCCGAGCTGGCCGAGCGCCACGTGGAGATCCCGGAGCAGGTCGTGCAGGTCGGCTCCGAGGTCATGGTCAAGGTCATCGACATCGACCTGGAGCGCCGCCGGATCTCGCTGTCGCTCAAGCAGGCCAACGAGGGCTTCGTCGAGGGCGAGGAGCACTTCGACCCGACCCTCTACGGCATGGCTGCCACGTACGACAACGAGGGCAACTACATCTACCCGGAGGGCTTCGACCCGGAGACGGGCGAGTGGCTCGAGGGCTACGACAAGCAGCGGGAGACCTGGGAGAACCAGTACGCCGAGGCCCGTCAGCGCTGGGAGGCCCACACCAAGCAGGTGCAGACCTCCCGCGCCGCCGACGCCGAGGCTGCCGCCAACCCGGCTCCGGCCACCACCGGCACCACCTCGACCTCGACCTCGGCCCCGAGCCGTCAGGCCGAGGAGCCGGCCGGCACGCTCGCGACCGACGAGGCGCTCGCCGCGCTGCGGGAGAAGCTCGCCGGCGGCAAGTGACCGGACGCTGACGCGGGTCCGTCCCACCGGACGGACCGCCGACTGCCTCTGACGACGGGCCCCGTCCCCGCGTTCCGCACCAGCGGAGCGCCGGGGGCGGGGCCCGCGTCGTGTGGCCGGGCGGTTTGGCATGCGGACGAAGGATCCGGTTGACTGTGCGGGTGCTGAAGGTGGGGCTGACCGGCGGAATCGGATCGGGCAAGAGCGCGGTGGCGAGCCGGCTCGCCGCGCTGGGCGCGGTGATCGTCGACTCGGACCGCATCGCCCGCGAGATCGTCGCGCCCGGCACCGACGGGCTGGCCGAGGTGGTCGCCGCCTTCTCCGACCGGGTCCTGGACGCCGACGGGGCGCTGGACCGGGCCGCCCTGGGCGCGCTGGTCTTCGGTGACGAGGCCGCCCGCCGCACGCTCGAAGGGATCACCCATCCCCGGGTACGCGCGCGCAGCGCCGAACTGGTCGCCGCCGCCCCCGCCGACGCGATAGTCGTCAACGACGTACCGCTGCTGGCCGAGGTGGGACTCGCGCCGACGTACCACCTGGTGGTCGTGGTGCGGACGGCCGTGCCGATCCGGATGGCCCGGCTGACCCGCGACCGGGGCATGGCCCCGGCGGAGGCCCAGCGGCGCATCGCCGCGCAGGCCGACGACGCCACCCGCCGCGCGGTCGCCGACGTGCTGCTCACGAACGACGGCACACTCGCCGAGCTGCACGCCGCGGTGGACGTCCTCTGGCGGGACCGCCTGCTGCCCTACGAGCGCAACGTCCGCGAGCGCCGCGCCGTCCCGCCCGACCCGGCGGCGCCGGCCGAGCCGGACCCGACCTGGCCCGAGCAGTACGCCCGGCTGGCCGCCCGGATCCGCCACGCGGCCGGCGGCGACATCCGCGTCGACCACGTCGGCTCCACGGCCGTGCCGGGCCTCGCCGCCCCGGACGTGATCGACATCCAGGTGACGGTCTCCTCGCTGGCCGAGGCGGACGGGCCGCTGGCGCGGCGGCTGGCCGAGGCGGGGTTCCCGCGGCTGCCGGGCGAGTGGTGGGACACCCCGCGTCAGCCGGAGGAGGTGCGCTGGCCCAAGCGGCTGCACGGGAGCGCGGACCCGGGGCGTCCGGTGCGCCTGCACCTGCGGGAGGCCGGTTCGCCCGGCTGGCGGTACGCGCTGCTCACGCGCGACCACCTGCGCGCCGACCCGGCTCGGCGGGCCGACTACCTCCAGGTGAAGCGGGAACTGGCGGCGGCCGCGCCGGAGCGCGCCGCGTGGGGCACGGTGACCGATCCCTGGTTCGACGAGGAGCACCTGCGCGCCGAGGAGTGGGCGGCGCAGAGCGGCTGGCGGCCCTGACCGGGCGCTCCGGCTCAGCGGGCTGTGGAGGCCCCGCCGGTTCAGCGGGGCGGCGCGGACGGCCCGCCGCTGCCCGGCGTGAGGTCGAGCCGGATCCACACGCCCGGCCGGGTGCGCAGTTCCATCCGGCGCGGCAGGCCGCCGCGGTCCAGCCACAGGCGGCGGTTGCCGGACAGCTCGAACACGTCGACCGTCCGGTCGCCCAGCCGGTCCTCCCGGACCCGGGCGGTGGCGCCGGGCGCGTGCCGGGCCGCCCGCAGGGCCGCGTCGAGCAGCCGGTCCAGGTCATCGCCGGGCGGTCGCGTGGGGGCGGCGAGCAGCGCGGGCGGCATCGGCGTCGGGAGGGACGCGGGCCCGTCGGGGGGGTGCCGCACCTCGGCCACCCGGTCCGGCCGGACCCACCGCAGGGTACGCCGGCCGCTGCCCTCCTCGACCACGACGAGGTACGCCGACGGGCTCGTCCAGTTCACCGTGCCGGTGGCCCGCAGGTCGGCGGACGGGCCGAGCGGGGCGGCCACGTCCACCGACGCGCCGCGCAGTGCCCGTAGCCGGGCGGGCAGCGTGGCCAGCCGGGCGGCCTCGTCGTCGGTGAGCGCCCGGGGCTGCCCCGGCCGGCCGCCGAGGGCGTCCACCGCGCGCAGGGCGGGCCGGTCGGCACGGATCAGGTCGACGGTGACGGGCGTGCCGTCGGCCAGCCGGCCGGTGAGCCGGTGCAGCCGGGCGTCCGCGTCCACCCACAGCGCCGGCCGGCCGCCGAGCGGGGCCAGGGGCGCCTGGAGCACGTCCACCGGGACGCCGTCGACCTGGTCGCGGCGCAGCCACCGCCCGTCGGCGGCGGGCCTGTCGACCCGGTCGGCCCCGAGCCCGATCAGCAGGTCGCGTACCGCGCCGAGGCCGTGGCCGCCGGCCGGATCGCGCAGCCGCCACCGGTCCGCCGGTGGCACCAGCGGCGGCCGGGCCGGGGTGGGGAGCGCGGCGGGGTCGGGACGTACCAGCAGCGCGGACGCGACGGCCTGCACCAGGCCCCGGTCGGCACCCGCGCCCGGGCCGCCGACGTCCAGGTAGACCAGGGGGCGGGCCCAGTCGACCCAGCCGACCAGTTCGGTACGGGCGGCGTCCGCGCCGACGGTGACCCGGACGCCGGCGCGCACGTCGCGCAGGTTGGTGACCCGCAGCGCTGCCACCCGGTCGGCCTGGGCGGCGGTGAGGGGGCGTTCGGCTGCCGCCTTGTCGGTGTGGCCGGGTACCCACGCCGGCAGGGCGGCGACGAGCGTCGCGGCGGATATCGCAGCCGCCGCCACGAGCGCGGCGAGCGCGAGCCGGCGCCGGCCCGGCCCGTCCGGCGGATCGTCGGCGCCGTCCAGTTCCGGTTCGCCGGCCGGCCGGGTGACGAGCGTGGGGTGGTGGCCGGCGAGCAGGCCGGCGCGGCGGCGACGCCCGGCCACTGTGGCGGGCCGGGTCGGTGTGCTGGTGCGGCCACGCCGGTGACCCCGGCCCGGTTCACGGGGTACGGCCTGGTCGCCGCCGCCACGCGCGGAGGACCGGTGGGGACGGCTCACCCCGCGCGGGCGGCCCGGCTCGTCGGCGGGCGGGGGCGTGCCGGTGCCGGTGTCGGGCTCGCGTCGCGGCCGGCGCTCGGGAGAGGTCCCCACGAGTGGAGAACGCGAGAGCGGGGTTTCGGTGACGAGCAGGGGCGCTCGCGGCGGCCGGTCAGCGCTGCGCGCGACCACCGTCGGCGCGCACGCCGGTCGTCCCGGGTGCTGCGGCCCTGGCGCCGGGGGCGACCGGCCCGCGAGGGGCGATCACCGGCCCGGTCGGCCGCCGCGAGCGGCCTACGGTACGAGGATAGGCCGGTGAGATGAGCCACACAATGCGAATATCGAAGCGGATCAGGGACGGTCAGTGGTCGTGGCCGAAGTGTCGGACCCCGGGCGTACGGTTGGTGTCATGGCGCTCGACATTCCCCGGCTCGACGGCCGCTTCCAGGTCGTCAGTGAGTTCCAGCCGGCCGGTGACCAGCCGGCTGCCATCGACGAGCTTGAGCGCCGCGTGCGGCGCGGCGACCGCAACACGGTGCTGCTCGGCGCGACCGGCACGGGCAAGAGCGCCACCACGGCGTGGCTGGTCGAGCGGCTCCAGCGGCCGACCCTGGTGCTCGCCCCCAACAAGACGCTCGCCGCCCAGCTCGCGAAGGAGTTCGGCGAGCTGCTGCCGGGCAACGCTGTCGAATACTTCGTCTCCTACTACGACTACTACCAGCCCGAGGCGTACATCCCGCAGACCGACACCTACATCGAGAAGGACTCCTCGATCAACGAGGAGGTCGAGCGGCTGCGGCACTCGGCCACCATGTCGCTGCTCACCCGGCGTGACGTCATCGTGGTGGCCACCGTCTCGGCGATCTACGGCCTGGGCACGCCGGAGGAATACCTCGACCGGGCCGTGCGGGTCAAGGTCGGCCAGGAGCTGGATCGCGACCAGTTGCTGCGCCGGCTCGTCGACATTCAGTACACGCGCAACGACATGGCCTTCCAGCGCGGCACGTTCCGGGTGCGCGGCGACACGCTGGAGATCATCCCGGCGTACGAGGAGCTGGCGGTCCGGATCGAGCTGTTCGGTGACGAGATCGAGAAGCTCTACTACCTCAACCCGCTGACCGGTGACGTGGTCCGCGAGGTCGACAGCCTGATGATCTTCCCGGCCACGCACTACGCCGCAGGCCCGGAGCGGATGGAACGGGCGATCCGCGACATCGAGGCCGAGCTGGGCGAGCGGCTGGCCGAGCTGGACCGGCAGGGCAAGCTGCTGGAGGCCCAGCGGCTGCGCATGCGCACCACCTACGACATCGAGATGATGCGCCAGGTGGGGTTCTGCTCCGGCATCGAGAACTACTCGATGCACATCGACGGCCGGCTGCCCGGCAGCCCGCCGCACTGCCTGCTCGACTACTTCCCCGACGACTTCCTCACCGTGGTCGACGAGTCGCACGTGACCATCCCGCAGATCGGCGGCATGTACGAGGGCGACGCCTCCCGCAAGCGGATGCTCATCGACCACGGCTTCCGGCTGCCCAGCGCCGCCGACAACCGGCCGCTGCGCTTCGACGAGTTCCTGGAGCGGGTCGGCCAGATGGTCTACCTCTCGGCGACCCCCGGCCCGTGGGAGCTGGAGCAGGCGCAGGGCGAGTTCGTCGAGCAGGTGATCCGGCCGACCGGCCTGATCGACCCCGAGGTGGTGGTCAAGCCGACGAAGGGGCAGATCGACGACCTCATGCACGAGATCAAGCTGCGTACCGAGCGGGACGAGCGGGTGCTGGTCACGACGCTCACCAAGAAAATGGCCGAGGACCTCTCCGACTACCTGCTGGAGAACGGCATCCGGGTGCGCTACCTGCACTCCGAGGTCGACACGCTGCGCCGCGTCGAGCTGCTGCGCGAGCTGCGCAAGGGCGACTACGACGTGCTGGTGGGCATCAACCTGCTCCGGGAGGGTCTCGACCTGCCCGAGGTGTCGCTGGTGGCGATCCTCGACGCCGACAAGGAGGGTTTCCTGCGCAGCGGCCGGTCGCTGATCCAGACCATCGGCCGCGCGGCCCGTAACGTCTCCGGTCAGGTCCACATGTACGCCGACAAGATCACGCCGTCGATGGCGAGCGCGATCGACGAGACCAACCGGCGCCGGGCCAAGCAGATCGCGCACAACGAGGCGAACGGCATCAGCCCGGAGCCGCTGCGCAAGAAGATCCACGACATCCTCGACGACATCTACCGTGAGGCGGAGGACACCGAGAACAGCAACGTCGGCGGCGCGGCGCGGCAGTTGTCCCGGGGCAAGGCGCCGGTCAAGGAGACGCGCAGCCGCCGGGGCGCGGCGGCGACCCCGTCGCGGGAGGGGATGGCCCGGGCCGACCTGGCCAACCTCATCCAGGAGCTGAACGACCAGATGCTCGCCGCCGCGCGGGAGCTGCAGTTCGAGCTGGCCGCGCGGATCCGCGACGAGGTCGCCGACCTCAAGAAGGAGCTGCGCGGGATGGACGCCGCAGGGGTCCGGTGACCGGCGCGGCGGCGCGATGCTGACCGAGGCCGTCGTCGGGCACCCCGACCCTCGGCTGCGCCGGTGGGTGGGCAGCTACCTCGGCTACCGCGAGGACGCGCCCGTCCCGCTGGTACGCCGGGAGGTGGCGGGCGCCTTCGTGGTGCTGATCCTCGGCTGGGGCGACCCCCTCGACGTGACCGATCCGCGTGCCGCCGGCCGGGGCGGGTCCGCCGCGAACGCCTTCCTGGCCGGTCCGTTCGACGGCTGGTGCGTCACCCGGACGGCCGGGACCGGCACCGGGGTGCAGGTGCTGCTGACCGCCCCGGCGGCCCGCCGCCTGCTCGGGCTGCCGCTGGCCGAGCTGGCCAACCGGGCGGTGCCGGTCGGCGCGGTGGCGGGCTGGCTGGCCCGGCTGCGCGACGAGCTGGCCGGCGAGCCGGGCTGGCCGGAGCGCTTCGCCCGGCTCGACGCCGCCCTGGCCGCGCGGCTGGCGGCGACCGCGCCGGTGGACCCGCACCTGCTGGCCGCCTGGCGGCGTCTGGACGGCAGCGGGGGAGCGGTCGGCGTGGCCGCGCTCGCAGGGGAGCTGGGCTGGTCCCGGCGCCACCTGTCGGTCCGGTTCCGGCAGGAGTTCGGCCTGCCGCCGAAGACTGTCGCCCGGCTGCTGCGCTTCGAGCGGGCGTACGCGAGCCTGGGCCGTACCCTTCTCACCGCGCCGGTCGCGGTGCCGGACGACGCCGGCTGGGCGGAGCGGGCGGCCCGGTGGGGCTACTACGACCAGTCGCACCTGATCCGGGAGTTCCGCGAGTTCGCCGGCACCACCCCGGCCGCGCTGACCGGGCCCGGATCGCATTCGTCCAATCCGGCCTGACCGCCCCGGCGGCAGACTGACCGCCATGCGAAGCATCTATCCGGTCCTGCGGTATCCCGACGTGCGAGCCGCCGTCGACTTCCTCTGTTCGGCGTTCGGCCTCACCGTGCGCGAGGCCCACGAGCTGCCCGACGGCACCATCGGCCACGCCGAGCTGGCGTACGGCGACGACCTGGTGATGCTCGGCCCGGGGCCGGCGCCGCAGTCCCGGCCGGCGGACGACGACTACCGCGTCTACGTGGCGCTCGACGACGTGGACGCGCACCACGAGCGCGCCCGGGCGGCCGGGGCGGAGATCGTCCGGGCGCCGTTCGACACCGACTACGGCTCGCGTGACTACGCCGCCCGCGACGTGGCCGGGCTGGTCTGGTCGTTCGGTACCTACCGCCCCTGAGCACGCCGTCCGCGCGGTTGCGCTCTGTGGGGGAGGTATTGCCGAGCGTGACGGCGATGCGTACGCTCCCTCCCGGGAGGCGCGCATGCCGTTGTCAGCAAGTCCTGTGGTCCGGAGGGCGAGGCTCGGTGTGGAGCTGCGCCGGCTGCGCCGTCGCGAGTCGCTCACGCTCGAGCAGGTCTGCGCCCGGTTGGGCTGGGCGTCCACGTCGAAGCTGTCCCGCATCGAGCTGGGGCAGAGCCGGCCCGACCTGGCCGACGTGCTCGACCTGCTCGACGTCTACGCGGTGCCGTCGCCGCAGCGCGACGAGCTGATCGTCATCGCCCGCGACGCCGCCACCGGCCGGGGCTGGTCCAAGGCGCTCGGCGAGATGGGGGAGCGTCAGCGGGCGTACGCCGAGCTGGAGGCGGGCGCGGAGCGCATCGTGGAGTACCAGTGCGTGCTCGTGCCCGGGCTGCTCCAGACCCCGGCGTACGCCCGGCTGCGGGTGTCGGCCGGCGCGGCGCTGACCGGGGAGGTGGACGTGGAGGCGGACGTGCGCGCCCGGGTGGCACGCCAGGAGCTGTTGATCCGGCCGGACCCGCCGCACTACACCGCGCTTGTCGACGAGCGCGTCTGCGACCCGGACGGCCTGCCCGCGGACGTGTGGCGCGACCAGATGCGGCACCTGCTCGCGCTCGCCGAGCGGCCCCGGGTCAGCGTCCGGGTGCTGCCGTCGGCGGCGTCGGGCGGCGACGGGCCGCACCCGCTGGCACCGTTCTCCTACTACGCCTACCCCGACCCGGAGGACCCGCGCACCGTGCTGGTGGAGACGCTCACCACCGACCTGCGGCTGGTTGCCGAGGCGGAGGTGGCCCACTATGAGCGGGTGATCGAGCGGCTGCTGGCGGCGGCGCTGCCGCGGGACGCCTCCGCCGAACTGGTGGCCCGGCGGCTCGGCGCGGCGCCGGTGCCCCGGCCGCGCGGCCCGCACGAGTAACGGCTCGTCGGCTGGGCGCGGCCACCGGGCCCGGCGCCCCCGTTGCCCGTCGGGATCGGTGACCGCGCAGCGCGCAGGCTACGGCGGGGGTACGACAGTTCAGGCCGGAACGTCGATGAAGTGCTCGACCAGGGGCGGTCCGGCGAAGTGCGGGCCGATCAGCCCACGCCACTGCGCGAACCGTTCGGTCTGGCGGAAGTTCACGTCGTGGGCCTCGACCGAGTCCCACTCGACGAGCAGCACGAACCGGGTGGGCGACTCCACGCCGCGGGTCATCCGCACGGAGCGGCAGCCGTCGGCGCCGGCGAGGATCGGCCGCGCCTGCGCGTAGGCGGCGGCGAACTCGTCCTCGTGTCCGGGAGTCACATCGATGAGCGCAACCTCAAGAACCATGCTGGCAGCCTGCCATGCCGGCCGCCCGCCGGCGCGTCCCGGGGTGAATGTGCCGGCGTGCTGCGTAGAGGCGCAGGGCTAGCCTCCTAGGACGCATTGCGCGACGTGAGCCGCGGCACCTCGGGAGATCAGGCAGCGGCCCGGAGATGCGCCATGCGGGTGCGATGGTGAACAATGGCGGCCGAGGAGGGGAGTATTCCCCCGCGACGGAGTCGTCAGCACGGAAGAGCGCCCGTACCCCCAGGCGCCCGACCCGGCTCCGTCGGTCGGAACCCGGCCCCGGGCCCCGGCGGAAGAGACCTCCGACAGTCACCCCAGTCAGCGTCGACGCACCCCGCGACCACACCCGGGCGTACGGTGTGCCTCGGCGCAGCGTGTCTGCCGGAGGATGGATTTGAACGTGTCCGCATTGGTGTGGGCGGTAACGCTGATCGCGATGACCGCGATCCTGCTCGCCGACCTGTTCATCATCGGCCGGCGGCCGCACGAGCCGAGCGTCCGCGAGTCCAGCCTGTGGGTGGGCTTCTACGTCGGCCTGGCGCTGGTCTTCGGGGTGGTGCTCTGGCTGACCGCCGGTGGCCGCGTCGCCGGTGAGTTCTACACGGGCTGGCTCACCGAGTACAGCCTCTCGGTGGACAATCTCTTCGTCTTCGTGATCATCATGGCGCGGTTCGGGGTGCCCCGGCAGTACCAGCAGAAGGTGCTGCTCATCGGCATCATTCTGGCGCTGGTCATGCGCGGTGGCTTCATCGCGGCCGGTGCGGCGCTGATCTCCCAGTTCTCCTGGGTGTTCTACATCTTCGGCGCGTTCCTCATCTACACCGCCGTCAACCTGGCCCGGCAGGGCGAGCCGGACGAGGACGAGTTCAGCGAGAACGTGCTGATCCGGTGGAGCCGCAGGGCGCTGCCGCTGTCCCGGGACTACGACGGCGCGAAGGTGACCACCCGGGAGAACGGCCGGCGGCTGTTCACGCCGATGCTGATCGTGATGATCGCGATCGGCACCACCGACCTGATCTTCGCGCTGGACTCGATCCCGGCGATCTTCGGCATCACCCAGGAGCCGTACCTGGTCTTCACCGCGAACGTGTTCGCGCTGATGGGGCTGCGGCAGCTCTACTTCCTGCTGGGCGGCCTGCTGGACCGGCTCATCTACCTCAGCTACGGCCTGGCGGTGGTGCTCGGCTTCATCGGCGTGAAGCTGATGCTGGAGGCGCTGGCCGAGAACAACCTGCCGTTCATCAACGGCGGCGAGCACGTGGCGTGGGCCCCGCACATTCCGATCTGGCTCTCGCTCACCGTCATCCTCGGCACCCTGGCCGTGGCGACTGTGGCCAGCCTGGCGAAGTCGTCGCGGGACCGGCGCCGGGAACTGGCCCAGGCCCGCCGCTGATCCGTCCGTACCGTCGGGGCGCTCCCGTGCCGGGGGCGCCCCGAGGCGTGTCTGGGGTCAGACGCGGTGCGCACCGACGAGGGTGGCTCTCCGGTCGGCCGGCAGTTCCTCCTCGATCACCCGCCGGGTCAGGTAGCAGGCGTGCAGCATCCGGCGCCGGCCGCCGTGCGGCTCGGCCGACACGATCCCGACGTGGTGGATGCGCCGGCCGGGCCGGGCGAAGAAGTAGAGGTCGCCGGGGCGTTCGGCGTCAAGCGGCACCTGCGAGGTCGCCGCCGCCTGGTCGTCGGCGTCGCGGGGCAGTGTGATGCCGTACCGACGCCAGGCCAGGTGCACCAGCCCGGAGCAGTCGATGCCGTCGGTGGACATGCCGCCCCAGACGTAGGCCAGGTCGCGCAGCCGCTCGGCGACCGCGAGCACCTTCTCGGCCTCGGGACGCTCGGCGGGCAGTGGCACCAGATCGTCCTCCGGGGCCCAGAGCGGATCGGGCCGCCCGGGTACGCGGACCGGACGCCTGCCGTCCACCGCCGGCCCGGCCGGTGTGAGCCGGGTGCCGAGGACCACGCCGGTGAGCGCCGCGTCGCCCTCCGACCCGGCGCGCAACGCGGTGCGGGCGGCGTCGACGGTCAGCGGGCCGTCAGCGGCCGGGTCGGCGTCGGCCAGGTGGGCGGCCCGCAGCCAGCCCGGATAGCCGTCGGTGCCGAGCTTCGCGGCGGGCTGGCCCAGGGCCACCACCCGGACCCAGCCGTCCGGGCGGGTCTCGATGACACGCACCGGCTCGCCGAGCAGCAGCTGGGTCAGGACACAGTCGCCGACGCGCTGGTCGCGGTCCATGCCGGCGATCCAGGCAGCGACGTCGGGGGAGCCGGCGAGGGCGGGACGGTCGACCGGGCGTACCGCCTCGGGGGCGGTCCACAGGGTCGCCACCGGCACTCGTACGACGGCTCGCCGGCCGGGCTGAGGCGCCACGCGTACCCCTCTCTCCGGTGGTCGTCGGGGCGACCATATGAAAAATTCTGACGTTGCTCAACCAACTGTCTGAATTTTAGCTTCACGCAGTCCGGTGACGCCCAGACCCGGCGCGTCGGGCAGCAGCACGCTCGCGTCCTCGTACCGGATGCCACCGGTGACCGGCGACCAGGCCAGCCACCAGGCGGCGTCGAGGTCCGACACGGCCGTGGTGCCGTAGGCGGCGACCAGGCTGGCCGCGGCGCCGACCCCCACCGGGCCCTCCATCATCGAGCCGACGATGGTGCCCATGCCGTGCGCGGCGGCCAGGTCGAGCAGCGTGCGCGCCGGTTGCAGGCCGCCGCACTTGGCCAGCTTCACATTGACCATGTCGGCCGCCCGGCGCCGGATCACCTCGACCAGGTCACGCACGTCGAAGACGGACTCGTCGGCCAGCACCGGCAGGTCGACCCGGTCGCTGACCCAGGCCAGCCCGTCCAGGTCACGGCGGTGCACCGGCTGCTCGACCAGCTCCACGTCGAGTCCCGCGTCCTCGATCGCGCGGATCACCCGGACCGCCTCCCGGGGCGTCCAGCCCTGGTTGGCGTCCAGCCGGATCCGTACGTCCGGGCCCACCGCCGCGCGCACCGCGCGGACCCGGTCCAGGTCGCCGCGGGCGTCGGTGCCGACCTTGAGCTTGAGCACCGTGAATCCCTCGGCCCCGCGCCGGGCCGCCGTCGCGGCCAGGTCGACCGCGTCACCGGCGGCCAGCGTGACGTCGGTCGGCACGCGCAGCGCCGTGCCTCCGAGCAGACGCACCAGGGGTACGCCGAGCCGCCGCGCGGCCAGGTCGTGCAGCGCCACGTCGAGCGCCGCCTTCGCCGACTCGTTGCCCACCACGGCACCGCGCACCAGCGCGCAGGCCGCCTGGAGGTCGTCGGCGTCGCGGCCGATCAACAGCGGCGCGAGCAGTTCGCGTACGCACGCCTCGGCGCCCGCCACCGACGCGCCGGTGACCTGCCAGACCTGCGGCGCCTCCCCGAAACCCGGGCGGCCGTCGCTGTCGATGACCTCCACGACCAGCGTGTCCACGGTGGTGGTACGGCGCAGCGCGGTGACGAACGGCGTGTGTAAGGGGGCCGAAAGGCGGTGGGTGCGTACCGCGGCGATCGTCATGTGGGGCACCCTATAGCCAACTGGCGGCGAGCAGGGGAGGGCCGATGTCCGGGCGGGAATGGGAGCTGGTGGGCGCGCCGAACGCGCGTGACCTGGGTGGACTGCCGACGGTCGATGGACGTCGGGTGCGCGCGGGGCGGCTCATCCGCACGCCCGCGCTGGGCCGGCTCACCGACGAGGACCTGCCGGTGCTGGGCAAGCTCGGCCCGGCCTGCGTGGTGGACCTGCGTGACGCGCACGAGCAGGCGGTGGCCCCGCCGGACCGGCTCGTGGGCGAGCCCCGCACCGTGCACCTGCCGGTCTACGACGCGGCGCACCCGGTGTTCACGTACGTCTCGGCGGTGTTGCAGGGCCACGACCTGGACGCGTACGCGGCGCTGGCCCGCGAGGGCATGCCGGGGGCGATGACGGCGATCTACCGCTGGTTCGTCACCGGGGAGTCGGCGCGGGCCGGGTTCGGCGCGGCGGTGCGGCTCGCCGCCGAGGGCGCGAACCTGCCGCTGCTGTTCCACTGCTCGGCCGGCAAGGACCGCACCGGCTGGCTGTCGGTGGTGCTGCTGACCGTGCTGGGCGTCCAGGAGGAGGCGATCCGCGCCGACTACCTGGTGCACAACGAGCTGACCGAGAGCCTGCGCGAGGTGCTGCTGTCCGCGATGATCCAGCGCCGGCCGGACCTCGACCCGGCGGTGGCCCGGCCGCTGCTGGAGGTGCGCCCGGAGTACCTGGACGCCGCCTACGACGAGGTGCGCCGCGCGCACGGCTCGTTCGACGCGTACCTGCGCGACGGTCTGGGGGTGACCGACGCGCACCGCGCGGCGCTGCGCGAGCGGCTGCTGGAGTAGCGGGTCAGCCGGCCAGGTCGTGCCGCGCGGCCCAGACCCGCGCGGAGACGTGCGCGATCAGCCGGCACGCGTCGTCCTCGGTCTCGTCGCCGTCCGCGCCGCCGTCGGCCAGGTCGGTGGTGGTGCAGACGACGATCGTGTACGGCGGCGCGTCGTCCGGGAACACCACGCCCGCGCCGTGGCGCACGCCGCGTACCCAGCCGTTCTTGTGCGCGACGCGGGTGCCGTCGGGCAGCCCGGCGGCCAGGTCCTCGCGGTGTTCCTGCGCGACGAGCACGTCGAGCATGGCGGCGCAGGCGGCCGGCGAGGCGAGCGGACCCGGCCGGGTCGCGCCGAGCGCCAGCTCGCCGAGCAGGGCGGCCAGGTCGGCGGCGGTGACCAGGTTGTCGACGCCCGAGTCGCGGGCGGCGAAGTCCTCGATGCCGCGGCCGGTGACGCTGTGCCGGGCTCCGGCGAGCGCCCACGCCTGCGCCACGGCGGGCAGCCCCACCTGGCCGATGCAGATGTTCGTGGCCAGGTTGCTGGACCGGACGATCATCCGTTCGGCGAGCCAGCGCAGCGGCGCCTCGCCGCCGACGCGGTCCCAGACCGCCTCGTCGTTGTCGTAGTCGCGGTCGTTGGCGAAGCGGGGTGCCCCCGGCAGCGCGGAGTCGAACGAGTTACGCACCGGCACCGGCGCGTCCAGGTCGAGCCGGCCGGCCTCGGCGGCGCGGAACAGCGCCACCAGCACCGCCAGCTTCATGGTGCTCGCCGCGTAGTGGGTGGTGTCGGCCCGCCGCGCCCACGCCTGCCGCGCGCCGGGGCGGCACACGTACGCGGAGACGGTGCCGGGCACCTTGTCCAGGTGCGCGTCGAGCTCGTCCTGCCAGGTCATGCCCGCACCGTAGCCGATCTTCCCGGCGCTCGCGGGGCAGCGGTGGCCGTAGGGGCGGGGCTAGCGTACGGAGATGACGACCCCGTTGTACGACGGCATCGCCGACTGGTACGAGGAGTACGCCAGCGAGACCTCGTCGGTCTACATGCACCGCGTCCGGTCGGTGCTGGCCGGCCTGCTGGGCGACGGCCCGGGGCGCTGTGTGGACCTGTGCTGCGGCACCGGCGCGCACGCGGCCGAGCTGCGCCGTCTCGGATGGACACCGGTCGGGGTGGACCTGTCCGGCGGGCAGTTGCGCCACGCCCGCGCCCGGCTGCCGGTGGCCCGCGCCGACGCCACAGCGTTGCCGCTGGCCACCGGTGCCGTACCGGCGGTGGTCTGCGTGCTGGCGCACACCGACATGCCGGACTATCCGGCGGCGATCGCCGAGGCGGCACGCGTGCTGGCACCCGGCGGGCGGCTGGTGCACGTCGGCGTGCACCCGTGTTTCGTCGGCGCGTTCGCCGACCGGTCCGAGCCGGAGCGGATCGTGATCGACGGCGGGTACGCCTCCCGGGAGCACACGCTCCGGTCCTGGAACTCGATCGGCGTCCGCGCCCGGGTCGGCGCCTGGCACCTACCTCTGGCCGGCCTGCTGGGCGCCGTGACGGACGCCGGCCTGCGGCTGACCCGGGTGGTCGAGTCCGGCTCCGGACCCGTCCCCGACGTCCTGGCCCTGGAGGCCACCAAGCCCCGCTGACTCCGCCGCCGTCCCGCGTCGGTGCTGCTTCCGGCGTCTCGTGTTGGTCCCGGCGTCTCGTGCCCTTTGCGCATGCCGAGTTTGTCCCTGTCGCCTCGCGTCCGTCCTTGAGATGCACATTCCGCCGACGTGGAAGTCGGGCCGCCCTCCCACCCTGCGCGCCGTGTCTCGCCCCGCGGCGAGCTAGCGCCGGCGTGCCGACTTGTGGGGGCGGTGGTGGCGAGCGGGTGCGGCGGGAGCGGGGGAGCGGGAAAGGGCGGAGCCCGGTCCGCCGTAGGGCGGGCCGGGCTCCGGGTGGTGCTGGTGACGGGCTGAGGTCAGCCGGCGTGCTTGCGGCGGGCGGCCATCCGGCCACGCTGGGTCTGGTCCAGCACCACCTTGCGGATGCGCACCGCGGCCGGGGTGACCTCGACGCACTCGTCCTCGCGGCAGAACTCCAGGGCCTGCTCCAGGGACAGCTTGCGCGGCGGGATCAGCTTCTCGGTCTCGTCGGCGGTCGACGAGCGCATGTTGGTGAGCTTCTTCTCCTTGGTGATGTTGACGTCCATGTCGTCGGAGCGGGAGTTCTCGCCGACGATCATGCCCTCGTACACCTCGGTGCCCGGCTCGACGAAGAGCTGGCCGCGCTCCTGGAGGTTGGTCATGGCGAACGCGGTGACCGAACCGGCCCGGTCGGCGACCAGCGAACCGTTGTTGCGGGTGCGCAGCTCGCCGAACCACGGCTCGTACGACTCGAAGACGTGGTGCAGGATGCCGGTGCCGCGGGTCTCGGTGAGGAACTCGGTGCGGAAGCCGATCAGGCCGCGCGCCGGGACCAGCCACTCCATCCGGATCCAGCCGGTGCCGTGGTTGACCAGCTGCTCCATCCGGCCCTTGCGGGTGGCCAGGAGCTGGGTGATGGCGCCGAGGTACTCCTCCGGGGCGTCGATGGTCAGCCGCTCGACCGGCTCGCAGGTCTTCCCGTCGATCTCCCGGGTGACGACCTGCGGCTTGCCGACGGTGAGCTCGAAGGACTCGCGGCGCATCTGCTCGACCAGGATGGCCAGGGCCAGCTCGCCGCGGCCCTGCACCTCCCAGGCGTCCGGCCGCTCGGTGGGCAGCACCCGCAGCGAGACGTTGCCGATGAGCTCCTTGTCGAGCCGGTCCTTGACCATCCGGGCGGTGACCTTCGCGCCCTTGACCCGGCCGACGAGCGGCGAGGTGTTGGTGCCGATGGTCATCGAGATGGCCGGCTCGTCCACGGTGATCAGCGGCAGCGGCACCGGGTTCTCGGCGTCGGCGAGCGTCTCACCGATCATGATCTCCGGGATGCCGGCGACGGCGATGATGTCGCCCGGTCCGGCGGACTCGGCGGGCTTGCGCTCCAGGCCCTCGGTCATCAGCAGCTCGGAGATGCGTACCCGCTGGGTGCTGCCGTCGGTGCGGCACCAGGCCACGCTCTGGCCCTTGCTGATGGTGCCCTGGCGGACCCGGCACAGCGCGAGCCGGCCCAGGAACGGCGAGGCGTCGAGGTTGGTGACGTGCGCCTGCAGCGGCGCGCCCTCGTCGTACGCGGGCGCGGGGATGGTGTCGAGCAGCGTGCGGAACAGCGGCTCCAGGCTGCTGCTGTCGTCCGGCACCGCGCCGTCGGCGGGCTGGGTCAGCGAGGCGATGCCGTCGCGGGCGCAGGCGTAGACGATCGGGAAGTCGATCTGCTCCTCGTCGGCGTCCAGGTCGAGGAACAGCTCGTAGGTGTCGTCCACGACCTCCTTGATCCGGGCGTCCGGACGGTCCACCTTGTTGATCACCAGGATGATCGGCAGCCGGGCGCGCAGCGCCTTGCGGAGCACGAACCGGGTCTGCGGCAGGGGGCCCTCGCTGGCGTCGACGAGCAACACCACACCGTCGACCATGGTCAGGCCCCGCTCGACCTCGCCGCCGAAGTCGGCGTGGCCGGGGGTGTCGATGATGTTGATGGTGACGGGCTTCGAGCCGTCCGCCGGCAGGTACCGCACGCCGGTGTTCTTGGCGAGGATGGTGATGCCCTTCTCGCGCTCGAGGTCCATCGAGTCCATGACCCGCTCGGTGTTCTCACCACGGGCGCCGTAGGCGCCGGCCTGCCGCAACATGGCGTCGACCAGGGTCGTCTTGCCGTGGTCGACGTGGGCGATGATGGCGACGTTGCGGAGGTCGGTGCGTAGCTGCATACCCTCCATACTCCTGTCTGCGGTTGCCCGGGCACGCCTCGGGGTCACCCCGAGATCGCCCGGATCTGCGTCGAAAGTGCTGTGCCGACCGTTCCAGCGACTGGCATGCTGACACCCGTGCGGGGTGCCCGATGCCTGACCTGCTGAGCTGGCTGCAGGAGCTGCCGCCCCTGCTGATCTACGTGGCCGCCGCGGCGATCGTCGCGGCGGAGACCGCGGTGATCGTCGGGCTGCTGATGCCCGGCGAGGCGACCCTGCTTCTGGTCGGCTTCCTAGCGTACGCGGGGACGCTGCGCCTCGCGCCCGTGCTGGTGGCGATGACCGCCGCCGCCGTGATCGGAGACACACTCGCGTGGCGGGCGGGCCGCCGGTACGGGCCGCGTCTGCGCGCCTCGGGAGTGGGCGCCCGGATCGGGGCGCACCGGTGGCGGCGGGCCGACTCGCTGCTGGAACGCCTCGGCGGCCGGGGTGTGCTGGCCGCCCGCTGGATCGCGTTCGCCCGCACGCTGGCGCCCCGGCTGGCCGGGTCGGCCGGGATGCCGTACCGGCGGTTCGCGCCGTGGAACCTGGCCGGGGTGGCGAGCTGGGTCGGCGCCTCGGTGCTGGCCGGTTACCTGGCCGGTGAGTCGTACGAGCGGGTGTCGAAGCTGCTCGGCCGGGCCACCGGCGCGGTGCTCGTCCTGCTGCTGTGCCTGCTCGCCGTGGTGCTGGCCGGCCGCTGGCTGGGGCGCAACCCGGACCCGGTACGCGCGCTGGCGGCGCGGGCCGCCGCGCTGCCGCCGCTGCGCTGGCTGCGAGCCCGGTACGGGGTGCTGTTCTTCCTGGTCGCCATGCGCGTCGGCCCGGCCTGGACGCTGCTGATCAACCTGGCGCTGGGGCTGGCGCTGCTGTTCGTCGCCGGGCTGGCCGTGGCGGTGCTGCTGGAGGCGGTCGTCGCGCACAGCGGGCTGGGTGTGCTCGACGGGCTGGCCGCCGACTGGTTCGCCGCCCGGCGTACCCCTGGGGTGGTCGACACGGCCCTGCTCGCGGTGTCGGTGCTGCGGGGCTGGGTGCTGATCGCCGCGGTGGCGGTGGTGGCCGTGGTGGTGGCGCGGCGCGGGCGGGCGTGGCGGGCCGACCCGCTCGGGGTGCTGGGCACTGTCGGCGCGGCCGTGCCGCTGGTGTTGCTCGTGGTGGTCGCGGACCTGACCGGCCCGGGCGGCCCGGACCGTCCCGGTGACCTGTTCCCGACACAGAACGCGGTGGTGACGGCGAGCTTCGGCACGCTCGCCTGGCTGCTGTCGCGGGGCGCCCGGTGGCCGGTGGGCGCGGCGGTGTGGACCGTCGCGTCGGCGGGCGTGGTCACGGTCACCGGCGCGCGGCTCTACCTGGGCTTCAGCACGGCGAGCGGCACCGTCACCGCGGTCCTGCTGGGCCTCGCCTGGACCACCGTGTTCGTGGTGGCGTGGGCGACCCGGGACCGCCTGGCGGACCCGGACGAGCGGCGGCCCGACGCGGACCCGGACGAGCGGCCGGCCGGCGCGGACCGGGAGGAGTCGTCCGCCGACGGGGACCAGGGCGAGCGGCCGGCCGGCTCGGTGACGGAGCCGCCGCCCCGGCCCCGGCGCCGCCGTTCCACGTTTCGGGTACCCCGCGGACCTGTCGATCCTTGTTAGGGTGCGCCGACGAGGACGACGGGGAGGTCCGATGCGGCGAGGACTCGGCCGGTGGGCCGTGGCGGTGGTGGCGCTGCTGGCGGCGGGCACGCTGACGGCGTGCGGCGAGGGGAGCGGCCGGTCCGTGAGGTAGCCGTGGCGCTGCCCAGCACGGCGGCGCCGGTCGACGAGCCGCAGGCGGCGCCGGCCGACGCGCCGAGTGAGGAACCACCGGCGGTGGCGGCGATGGGCGGCCGGCCCAGCCCGAGCGCGTCGGCGAGCGCGAAGCCGCGGGTCAAGCCGTCACGTACGTCGACCGCACCCCTGGCCCGGCCGAAGCCGCCGACCGAGACCCAGGTGCCGCCGGCGCCGCCGAAACCGGTGGAGAACGGCTGCAAGCCGAGCTACCGGGGCACCAAGGCCAGCCAGAGCCAGGTGAAGGCGGCGCTCGCCGACGCCGCGGCGCGCACCTACTGGCCGACCTCGGCGCCGGACATCCGCATCCCGCCGGCGCTGTTGAAGGCCACCGCCTGGCAGGAGAGCGGGTGGCAGTCGAACATCGTCGCCTGTGACGGCGGGGTCGGGCTGATGCAGGTCATGCCGGCCACGGCGGAGTGGATGAACCAGCGGTTCGGCCAGTCGTACGACATCGACGCCTACCGGGACAACGCCTACCTGGGCGGCACCTACCTGGCCTGGCTCACCAAGTACATCGGCGACATGTACTTCGAGTCCGACTACCGGCTGGACGCCTCGCTGTGCACTGCCGAGCTGAACTCCTGCCTGCTCAACGCCGTGATCGCGGCCTACAACTACGGGCACGGGGCGGTGGCGCGTGAGGATCAGCCGCTGGCCATCCCCAACCCGCAGTACGTGCGCAACGTGCGGGCGCTGATGACCGAGTGCGAGTGCCTGAGCTTCTAGAAGCGGGCGGACGAACGGGCGGGGGGGGGGGGGGGGCGCCCCCCCCCCCCCCCCCCCGGGGGGGCGGGGGGGCGGGGGGGCACCCGCGGCGGCGGCGCCCCCCCGGGG
>NZ_JBEZGA010000003.1:57614-105964 GCF_040649715.1 Micromonospora sp. NPDC048887
GGGCCGGGCGCGTACGCGCCCGGCCCCCGCCCGTCTGTTCGGCTCAGTCCCGTGCGGGAACCGGCTCGGCCGGCGCCACGGCGGGCGCGTCGGCGTCCCGGGCGATCCGCCCGGGCCACCAGAACCGGTCGCCGAGCAGGAACGCCAGCGCCGGCACCAGCACGGTACGGACCAGCAGCGTGTCCAGCAGCACGCCGATGCAGACGATGATGCCGATCTGGGTGAGCGTGATCAGCGGCAGCACGCCGAGCACCGCGAACACCGCCGCGAGCAGCACACCCGCACTGGTGATCACGCCGCCGGTGACGCGCAGCGCGGACAGCATGCCGTCGCGGGTGCCGCTGCGCCGCGCGTCCTCCCGGGCCCGGGTGACCAGGAAGATGTTGTAGTCGACGCCGAGCGCCACCAGGAACACGAACGCGAGCAGCAGCACCCCGCTGTCCAGCGCCGGGAAGTCCAGCACGTGGTCGAAGAGCAGCCAGGCCGCGCCGAGGCTGGCGAAGAACGAGCCGATGACGGTGAGCACCAGCAGCAGCGGCGCCAGGATCCCGCGCAGCAGCAGCACCAGCACCGCGCCGACCAGAAGCAGGATGAGCGGCAGGATCAGCTGGAGGTCCTTGGTGTTCGCCTCGTTCGAGTCGTACGTGGCGGCCACCGAACCACCGACCAGCGCGCCGTCGGGGGCGTCCGCGCCGTCCACCGCGGGCGGCGCCGAATCCGGTACGGCGGCCACGGCGTCGCGCAGCGCCACCACGGCCCGGTCGGAGGCGGCGCTGCCCGGCTCGGCGGTGAGCACCACGTCGATCTGGGCGACCCGGTCCCCGGCGGCGCCGGGGCGGGCCGAGGCGACCCCGTCGACGTCGGAGGCGGCGGCGAGGACCGCCGGGGCGGCCTGTGGGTTGGTGATGACCGCGACCGGCTGGGTGCTGCCGGCCGGGAAGGCCCGGGCGAGCGTCTCCGCCCCGGCGACCGCCTCGGGCTTCTCGCTGAACTGCTCGGTCTCGGACAGCCCGGTACGGATGCCCAGGCCGCCGAGTGCGAGGCCGGCGAGCAGCAGGACGGCGAGCGCGGCGACCGGCAGCGGGCGGCGGACCACCAGCTCGCCGAGGCGGCCCCAGATCCGGCCCTCGCGGGCGGCGCTGCCGACCCGGGGGACGAACGGCCAGAACAGGCCCCGGCCGAACAGCAGCAGCGCGGCCGGAAGCACGAACAGCGCGGAGAGCATGGCGAGGATCACGCCGGTGGCGCAGGCCAGGGCCAGCGCCCGGTTGGTCTCCTGCTCGGAGAGCAGCAGCGTGAGCACGCCGAGGACGACGGTGCTGCCGCTGGCCAGGATCGGCTCGGCGGTACGGCGCAGCGCGGCCCGCATGGCGGCGAACCGGTCCTCCTCGCGGCGCAGTTCCTCCCGGTAGCGGGCGATGAGCAGCAGCGCGTAGTTGGTGGCGGCGCCGAAGACCAGCACGCTGGCGATGCCCGTCACCTGCCCGCTGGGCAGGTAGATGCCGAACGCGGGGACGAGGGACTCCACCACGCGCAGCGTGATCTGCTCGGTGGCGCCCACCACGAGCAGCGGCACCAGCCACAGGAACGGGCTGCGGTAGGTGATGAGCAGCAGCACCGCCACCACGGCGGCGGTGAACAGCAGCAGCGTGGTGTCGGCGCCCTCGAAGACCTTGCCCAGGTCGGCGGTGAACGCCGGGCCGCCGGTGACCTCGACGTTCAGCTCGCCGGGCAGGTCACCGACCGCCTCGCGGAGCTTCTCCACCTCGTCGACCACCGCCGACGGGCCGCCCTCGGTGGACAGCGGCACCGCGACCAGCGCCACGGTGCCGTCGGGGGAGACCTGGGCGGGGGAGACCCGCCCGCCGGCGGCGAGCGAGTTCAGCTCGCCGGCGATGCCGTCGAGCGTGCTGCGGTCCGTGCCGCTCAGCGGTGCCTGGTCGGCGCGGCTGACCACCACGAGGGCGGTCTGGGCGTCCTTGGAGGGCAACTGGTCCTGGAGCCGTTCGACCTGCGTCGACTGCCATTCCACGGACAGGCCGGTGCCGGACACCGGGTCGGGGTTGTCCGGCTTCGGCAGCCCGAAGGCGACCACGCCGACGACGAGCGCGACGGCCAGGGTGAGCCAGGCGGCGAGCCGGCCCCGGACGACGCGGGAGAACAGTGACATCGGATGCCCTCACATATTGGTCGCGGAGGATTCTCTTTGAGCGAGTATCTTGATAAGCGAGATTATCCGGGGTGGCTCTATGCTGCAACCGGACCGGTTCGGACAGGGGGGCGACAAGCGGTGGCGGCGCACAGGATGTATCGGCGACGCGACGACCCGCGCGGTCGGATGGTCGCCGAGATCACAAACGACCTGCGCCGTTACTCGGTCGACGCCCAGCACATCGGGCACGCGTTCGCCGGGCTGCACGGGCTCAACGCCACCGACCTGTACGCCCTGATCGCGGTCATGGAGGCCGAGCTGGTGGGCGACCCGATCACCCCCGGCCGGCTCGGCGAGGCGCTCAACCTCTCCTCCGGCTCGGTGACCGCGCTCGTCGACCGGCTGGAGCGCGGCGGCCACATCCGGCGCGACCGGGACACCACCGACCGACGCAAGATCCTGCTGCACTACGCCGACCGGGGCGCCACGCTGGCGCAGAGCTTCTTCGGGCCGCTCGGCCGCCGTACCGACGAGGTGATGGACCGCTTCAGCGACGACGAGCTGGCCGTGGTGCGGCGGTTCATGGCCGAAATGGTGCACTCCATGCGTACCCACCGGGACGAGATCCGCGCCGCCCCGCGCCGCGGCGCCGGGTCCGGGGACGCCTGACCGTGCGGCTGGTCACCCGGGCCGCCGCCGCGGCGCTGCGACTGCCCGCCGCCCGCACCGGGCGGGTCGCGGTCCGCCGGGACATCCCGGTGCGGGTACGCGACGGCGTGACGCTGCGCACCGACCACTACGCGCCCGACCTGCCCGCCGCGCCGTGCGTGCTGATCCGCACCCCGTACGGTCGGGGCGGCCCGGTCCGGCTGCTGGGCCGCCTGATCGCCGAGCGGGGCTTCCACGTGGTGATCCAGTCGTGCCGCGGCACGTTCGGGTCCGGCGGCGAGTTCGCGCCGTTCGTGCACGAGCGCGACGACGGCCTGGACACGCTCGACTGGCTGCGCCGCCAGCGGTGGTGGACCGGCGCGTTCGGCATGTTCGGCGCCAGCTACCAGGGCTTCGTGCAGTGGGCGCTCGCCGCCGAGGCGGGCGAGGAACTGCGCGCGATGGTCGCCGTGGTGACCGCGTCGGCCACCCGCGACTCCACGTACGCGGGCGGGTCGTTCGCCCTGGACACGGTGCTCACCTGGGCCGAGCTGATCGAGGCGCAGACGGTGCCCTGGCTGGCCCGGCAGTGGGAACTCAAACGCGGCCAGCCCCGGCTCGCCCGCGCCCTGACGCACCTGCCGCTGGCCGAGGCCGACCGGATCGCCACCGGCGTGACGGTGCCGTTCTTCCAGGAGTGGCTGCGCCACCACACCCCCGGCGCCGACTACTGGCGTACCCGGGTCTTCGGCGACCGGATCACCGAGGTCCGCGCGCCGGTCGTCATGGTCAGCGGCTGGCAGGACATCTTCCTGCCCGCCCAGCTCGACGACTTCGCCCGCCTGCGGGCCGCCGGGGCGCGTCCCCGCCTCGTCGTCGGGCCGTGGACGCACGGCAGTCCCGGGCTGCTCCTGGCGTCGCTGCGGGAGGGGCTGGACTGGCTCGACGCGCACCTGGCCGGGCGGCCCGCGCCACAGCGGGCGCCGGTGCGGGTGCACGTCGGCGGCGTCGGCGGCGGCTGGCGCGACCTGCCGGACTGGCCGCCGCCCGCCACGCCGGTCCGGTGGTACCTGCGGTCCGGTGGCGCGCTCGCCCCGCAACCGCAGGAGCACGGCACGCCGGACCGCATCCGGTACGACCCGGCCGACCCGACCCCGTCGCTGGGCGGGCCGCTGCTGGTGACCCAGCGGGCCGGCCCGGTGGACAACCGGCCGGTGGAGGCACGCCCGGACGTGCTCACGTACACCAGCGAGCCGTTGCGGGAGCCGGTCGAGGTGGCCGGGCCGGTACGCGCCGAGATCCACCTGCGCAGCGAACTGTCGTACCTGGACGTGTTCGTGCGTCTGTGCGACGTGGACCGGCGCGGGCGCTCGTGGAACGTCTGCGACGGCCTGGTGCGCGTCGAGCCGGGCCGGTTCCCGCGGGATGCGTCCGGCGTGGTCACCGTGCCGGTCCCGCTCTGGCCGGCCGCGTACCGCTTCGCGCCCGGGCACCGGCTGCGGGTGCAGGTCTCCGGCGGCGCCCACCCCCGGTACGCGCGCAACCCCGGCACCGGCGAGCCGCTCGGCACCGCCGTGACCCTCCGTGCTGGGTGGCGGGAGATCCTCCACAATCGCGAGCATCCCTCGGCGCTGGTGCTGCCGTTCGTGCCGGCACCGTCCATAGCGGGCTGAGAGTTCAAAAAGCGCCCCTGAGCTGGGCATTTCTGCCTAACTGCGGTTAAGCTCGGAGCAAGTGCCCGGTGCCGTGCAGTTCTCCGGCGGGGCGCGTCCGCGGATCTCATGTCATCGCGCGGTGTGATTGTCGTGTCCTCGCCGGTCATCGATCGGAAGGGGATCTGCCATGACGTCGGCCCCGGCGAACCTGCTGGCCGTCCGGAATCTGTTACTCACCTACCTCAACGTCGACAAGAACGCCGTACGCGCCGACGACCTGGAGCCGGCGGAGGTCGGCATCGTCGGCGACGTCAACCACCGCGGCGGCTACCACTGCGGCTCCGACCGGGTCGTCACGAACGACTACTCCGTGGTGGAGTCCAGCCGGGACCGGTCCGGGCTCACGCTCTACGCGTCGGCGCTGGACGTCGGCACGTTCTCCGTCCGCTCCGGCGGCGGTACGCACAACCTGCGGACGTTCTCCACCTGGATGGTGGCGCAGTGCGTGGCGAACGCGGCCGACACCCGGGACATCCGGGAGATCGTCTACTCCCCGGACGGGCGGACCGTACGCCGCTGGGACCGGCTGGGACGGCGCACCGGCGGCGACAGCAGCCACCTGTTCCACACCCACTTCAGCTTCTTCCGCGACTCCACGAAGGCGGGCCGGGACCAGACCCCGCTGTTCCGCCGCTACCTGACCGCGATCGGGATGATCGCCATCGCGAACCCGGAGGACGACATGGAACAGACCGACAAGCTCATCAACGACACCGGAGCCAAGAACCGTACCGTCGGCGATGTCCTGGCCGACCTGCAGAACCTGCGCAACTGGCTCATCTCGCCGGCCAACACCACCGGGCTGGTCAACCCGCCCATGGCGAACTCGCCGTTGCAGCAGATGCTGGCGATGCTGCGGGCCTGGCCGGCGCTGGTGGCGCAGGTGAACGAGCTGTCCGGCAAGGACTTCACCGACGAGGAGCAGATCGTCTCCGGGGTGCTGGCCGGGCTGCCGCCGGAGAAGATCGCCGAGGCCATCCCGCCGCAGATCGCCCGGGACGTCGCCGACGAGCTGTCCCGGCGGCTGACCGCCTGACCGTCCGGCGCCGCGACCGTCACATCGCGGCGCCCCGGTTCCCCGCAATCCGCAATATGTGTTGCGCAATGTTTCTTGCGGATGTCAGACTCGCCGCATGGAACAGCCCTCCGTCCGGCAGATCACCGACTCGCGAGTGCTCGCCGCGCTCGCCCATCCGCTGCGCCGCCGGCTCATGGACGTGCTGAAGGTGTACGGCCCGTGCACCGTCGGCATGCTCGCCGAGCGCACCGACCAGGCACCGGCGAACGTGAGCCACCACCTCAAGGTGCTCGCCGCCGCCGACCTGCTGGTCGAGGCGCCCGAGCTGGCCCGGGACCGCCGGGAACGCTGGTGGAAGCCGCGCAACCGGGGCGTGCGCTGGTCCGAGTCCGACTTCGGCGACGACCCGTCCACCCGGGTCGTCGTCGAGGCCGCCGGCTCGCTCAACCTGGAGCGGCACGCCGAACTGGTACGGGCCTGGCATGCCGCGTCGGACGAGACGTACGCCGCCTGGAACGACGCGCCGTTCAGCACCGACCACTGGCTGCACCTGACCCCGGAGGAACTGGACACGCTCGGCCGTGAGGTGATCGCCCTGCTCACCCGCTGGGCGGACCGGCCCGTCCCGGACGACGGACAGCACCGCGAGCCGGTCTTCGTGTTCGCCCACGGCGTTCCGGGCCGGCCGTGACCGCCGCAGCGGGGCGGCGGTCGTGACCGCCCCCGCGCACACCTCAGGGCCGGTCGACGCCGCACCCGGCCCGCTGTTCCGGCACCACGACTTCCGGCTGCTCTGGACCGGTCACACGGTCAGCGCCGTGGGCAGCAACATGACCACAGTGGCGCTGCCACTGGTGGCGGTCGCGGTGCTCGACGCGACCACGTTCCAGGTGGCGGTGCTCACCGCCGCCGCCTGGCTGCCCTGGCTGCTCGCCGGCCTGCCGGTCGGGGCGTGGGTCGACCGGGTCCGCCGCCGCCCGGTGATGATCGCCGCCGACCTCGCCGCAGCGGCGCTGTTCGCGAGCGTGCCGGTGGCCGCCCTGGCCGGACTGCTCACCGTCGGGCATCTGCTGATCGTGGCGCTCGGCGCCGGCCTGGCCCGGGTCTTCTTCGAGACCGCCGACCAGGTCTACCTGCCCACGCTGTTGCGTCCGGCGCAGGTGCCCGAGGCCAACGCGCGGCTGCACGCCACGCAGACGGCGAGCTACCTGGTCGGGCCGGGACTGGCCGGTCTCGTCGCCCAGCTGGTCGGCGCGGTGACCGCTGTGGCAGTGGACGCGTTCAGCTTCCTGCTGTCCGCGCTGTGCCTGCGGCGCATCCGCGCGGTCGAGCCCCGACCGCACCGTCCGGACGGGTCGACGTCGCTGCGCCGCGAGGTCGCCGCCGGGCTGCGATTCGTCGCCCGCGACCCGTACCTGCGGGTCCTGACGGTGTTCGGGGCGGCGAGCAACATCGGGCTCACCGGCTACCAGGCGGTGCTCGTGGTGTTCCTGGTCCGGACGGCCGACCTTCCGGCGGGCCTCGTCGGCCTCCTGATCGGGCTCGCCAGCCTCGGCGGCGTGATCGGCGCCGCGCTCGCCGCGCGCCTGGCCCGCCGGCTCGGCAGTGCCCGCACACTGCTGGTCGCCGGCGCCCTGACCGGCCCGCCCGCGCTGCTCATCCCACTGGCCGGGCCCGGCGCGCGTACGGCGTGGCTGGTGCTCGGCGGCGTGCTGGTGAGCCTGGGCGTGGCGATCGGCAACGTGGTGAAGGGCAGCTTCCGGCAGACGTACACGCCGCACCGGCTGCTCGGCCGGGTGACTGTGAGCATGCACCTGCTCAACTACGGCACCATTCCGCTGGCCGCGCTGCTCGCCGGGGCGCTGGGCGCGGCCTGGGGGCCGGGCGGCGCGATCCGGGCGATGACCGCCTGGCTGGCGCTGACCCCGCTGATCCTGCTGGCCGGGCCACTACGGAAACGGCGCGACCTGCCGGTCGCGCCGTCCTGATGATGCGCTGCGACGGCGGTCGGGTTCCGACCGCCGTCACCGGCACGTCACTACATGGGACGGACGTTGTCCGCCTGCGGGCCCTTCTGGCCCTGCGTCACCTCGAACTCGACCTTCTGGCCCTCGTTCAGCTCGCGGTAGCCATTGCTCTGAATGGCCGAGTAGTGGACGAACACGTCCGGGCCTCCGCCGTCCTGCTCGATGAAGCCGAAGCCCTTTTCCGAGTTGAACCACTTGACCGTGCCGGTTGCCATGCGTCTCTCCCTGTTCAATGCGGGCGAGCACCTGTCCCTCGACCGATGATCGCCCTCTACCACCCCCGACAGTAACCGTCCGGACGGCATTCCGCTGCCGGAAGCGCGCGGCGCGCCCGTGAATACGCGCGCGGCGGGAAAAAGACCCCACCGCCGGGCGGGGCGCGGCATGCTTGCCCCGATGAGCACGCAGACCGCTCTGGCCGACCTGGAACAGGAGATCGCGGCGCCCGGCGCGGGCCCGGACCGCCTGCGCCTGGTCGGCACGCCGTTCGTCCCCGAGGTGCGCCTGCACCTGGCCGAGGACGCCATCCTGTGGTGGGCCCGGATGGAGGCCGCCGCCGGGCGGTCGCTGCCGCCGCCGTACTGGGCGTCGGTCTGGGCCGGTGGCCAGGCGCTGGCCCGGCACCTGCTGGACCATCCCGAGCTGGCCGCCGGGCGACGGGTGCTCGACCTGGGCGCCGGATCGGGGCTGGTCGCCATCGCCGCCGCGCTCGCCGGGGCCGACGAGGTGGTCGCCAACGACATCGACCCGTACGCGGTGGCCGCCGTCACGGTCAACGCCCGCGCCAACCGGGTCCGGGTGAGCGTCGACGGCGCCGACCTGCTCGACGGGGTGGCGGACGCCGACCTGCTGGTGGCCGGCGACGCGCTCTACGACGCGGGCCTGGCCGCCCGGGTCCTGCCCTACCTGCGGCGCTGCGCCGCGCACGGGGTGCAGGTGCTGGTCGGCGACCCGGACCGGGGCCACCTGCCGCCGGACGGGCTGGAACCGGTGGCCAGCTACCTGGTGCCGACCACCGAACCCTTTGTCGACTCCCCGGTACGCCGGGTGCAGGTGCTGCGCCCCCGCTGACCCTCAGGGATCTCCGGGTCGGGTGTCGGGGACCACTGGGGGTTCATGCCCCATGTGCCGGCGTGCCGCCGGGACATAGCGTGCAGCTCATGAACGAACTCGTGGCCGCCGCCGGTGAGCTGCCCACCAGCCTGCTGATGGGGCTGCTCGGCGTGGTCATGCTCGCCGACGCCGTACCCCTGATCGGGGTGCTGGTGCCCGGCGACGCCGCGGTCCTCGCGGCGGTCGGCGCGGGCCGCGCGGCCGGCGGAGCGCTCACCGTCGCGGCGGTGGTCGCCGGCTGCCTGGCCGGGTGGTCGCTGAGTTTCTTCGCCGGCCGGCGCTGGGGCGGGTGGCTGCGGGACAGCCGGGTGGGCGGCTGGATCGGCGAGTCCCGCTGGGCCGCCGCCGAGACGCTGCTGCACCGCGGCGGCGGCCGGATCGTGCTGGTGGCGCCGTTCCTGCCGGTGTTCAACGCGTTGCTGCCGCTGGCCGCCGGCGGGCTGCGGATGTCGTACCGGCGGTTCCTGGCCTGCGCGGCGGCCGGGGCGACCGCGTGGGCCGGGCTCTACGTGGCGCTGGGGCTGGCCGCGCGGGCACTGACCGGCCTGTTGCCCGCGGCGCTCAACCCCACCGTGCTGACCATGGCGGTCGGGCTGCTGCTGGCCGGCCCGGTGCTGCTCGCCACCCGGCGGCGGTTGCGGGCGGTCACCGGCTGACCGCGCCCGGCCCGGCCGCCACGGGGGAGGCCGGGCCGGGCGTGCTCACCAGCCGCGGGCGCGCCACTGCGGCAGCGCGGGCCGCTCGGCGCCGATGGTGCTGTCCCTGCCGTGGCCGGGGTAGAACCAGGTGTCGTCCGGCAGCCGGTCGAACAGCTTGGCCTCGACGTCGTCGATGAGATGGCCGAAGCGCTCCGGGTCCTGGTCGGTGTTGCCCACACCACCGGGAAACAGCGAGTCCCCGGTGAAGAGATGCGGGGTGCCGGCCGGGTCGCGGTAGAGCAGCGCGATCGAACCCGGCGTGTGCCCGCGCAGGTGGATGACCTCCAGCGCGCAGTCACCGACCGGCACCGTGTCGCCCTCGGCGAGCCGCTCGGCCTCGATGGGCAGGCCCTCGGCGTCGTCGGCGTGCACCAGTGCGCGCGCACCGGTCTTGGCCACCACCTCCTCCAGCGCGACCCAGTGGTCCATGTGCTGGTGGGTGGTCACCACGGCGGCCAGCCCGCCGTCGCCGACCAGCTCCAGCAGGCGAGGCGCCTCGTTCGCGGCGTCGATCAGCACCTGCTCGCCGGTGGCCCCGCAGCGCAGCAGATAGGCGTTGTTGTCCATCGGGCCCACCGACAGCTTGGTGACGGTGAGCCGGTCGAGCTCGCGTACGGCCGGCGGGCCGCCGGGCGTGACGTCTCCGGTGTAGGTCATGACGATGTTCAGATCCATTCCGGTGGGTTCGGCAGGGGGCCGTCGGGTTCGACGGTGAGCATCTCGCCCGCGCCCCGGCCGGTCAGCCAGGCGGCGAGTTCCGGCGCGGGGCCGGTGACCGTGGGCGCCCCCTCGGGGTCGCCCACGACGAGTTCGGACGCGGCGCCGTCGAAGCGCAGCACCATGGACGGCGCGGCCGGGTTGGCGGCCAGCCCGGTGACCACCTCGTGCAGCAGCCGCTGGGCGAACGCCTCCGGCCACTCCGCGGGCCGGTAACCGGCGGCCAGGTCGACGTGGTGCACCTCGACCTCGCGCAACCGGCCCCAGACCAGCATCGCCGCCGGCCACGGGCCACGCCGGGTCCGCACCGTGGCGCCCCAGGCGTCGACGGGCATCGCCGCCACCGCCGCGTCGAAGCGCTGGCCGCTGCGGCGTACGTCGTCCAGCAGGTCGGCCGGGCCACGGCTCGCGCCCGCGTCGATGTCGTCGGCGCGGGCCTGCGCCGAGGCGTACATCGGGATGTCCTCGCCGGTGCGCGCGGAGGTGAGCAGGTTGACGAACCCGTCGGCGTTGCGGGCCAGGTGGGTGAGCACGTGCGCGCGGGACCAGCCCGGCAGCAGCGACGGTGCCGCGACGTCCTCGGCGGTCAGACCGGACACGGTACGCAGCAGCCGGTCGTTCGCCTCGGCCAGCGCGCCGGTCAGCAGCAGGGGGTCGGCGGTCATCGCGTTCTCACGGTTCGACAGTAGCGGGCCGGACCGGGCCGTGCCGCCGGGGAAATCGCTTTCGGCGCGTCGGCGCGGCCCCTACCGTCAGGGCCGACGACCTCGGACCGTCTGGTCCGTGCCGTCGTCTACGCGGCACCGGGAGTCGGAGGGGAGGTGGTGCGCATGCCGGTCGCAACGCGTGTGTTCCGCCGTATCTCCCCTCGACACCGATGAGGACACCATGACTCTCGATCTGACCGCCCTCGGCTGGGACGCCGGCTGGGCGGCCCATCTCGACCGTCGCTCCGGCCGTACTCCCGGGCGGGTCGCCCGGGTGGACCGGGGCGTCTGCACCGTGCTGTGCCCGCAGGGGCCGGTGCGGGCCAGCCTCGGCGGCGGCGTGCTGTCCGCCGCCGCCCGCGACGCGACCGCGCTGCCCTGCGCGGGTGACTGGGTGCTGCTGTGCGCCTGGCCGGACGGCCCGGTCACGGTGGAGGCGGTGCTGCCCCGGCGTACCGCGCTGGTGCGGCGTACCGCCGGCAAGGACGCCAGCGGCCAGGTGCTGGCCGCAAACCTCGACGCCGCGGCGGTGGTCGAGCCGGTGCACCCGGAGCCGGACGCCGCGCGGATCGAACGGCTGCTGTCCCTGGTGCACGAGTCCGGCGCGGAGCCGCTGGTCGTGCTCACCAAGGCGGACCTGGCCGCCGACCCGGCGGCGGTCGCCCGGCAGCTGGCCGACCTCGCGCCGGGGGTGCCGGTGCTGCCGGTCAGCGCCGAGCACGGCACCGGCCTGGCGCCGCTGCGCCCGCACGTCGCCCCGGGCCGCACGCTCGGCCTGCTCGGCCCCTCCGGGGCCGGCAAGTCGAGCCTGGTCAACGCGCTGGCCGGGGCCGATGTGATGCGCACCCAGGCGATCCGCCGGGTCGACGGCAAGGGCCGGCACACCACCACCTGGCGGTCGCTGGTGCCGCTGCCGGGTGGGGGAGCGGTGCTGGACACCCCGGGCGTACGGGCGGTCGGCCTGCTCGACGGCGCGACCGGCCTCGACCGGGCGTTCGCCGACATCACCGAGCTGGCCGCCGGCTGCCGGTACGGCGACTGCGCCCACGACGCCGAGCCGGGCTGCGCGGTGCGGGCCGCGCTGGACGACGGCGCGCTGCCGGTGCGCCGCTGGGAGAGCTGGCGCCGGCTCCAGCGGGAGATCGAGTACGAGAGCGGCCGGCGCGCGGCCCGGCTCGCGGCCGAACGGCGGAGCGGCCGGCGGGGTGGGCGGCGACGCACCGGGCGTCCGGCGACCCCGCCCGCACCAGGGGGATTCTGAGCCGGCCCGGGCCGGTCGGGTGGGGCTGCGTGGTTCGCACCCGACCGTCCTGAGCTGGGGGAATGTTCGCACGACGGAAGTTGTCATACGTCGGGGCTAGAGTTGCCGGGGCGTTTTCTCTGCGCCCCCGACAACCTGTGAAAACCATCCAGACCCGGCGTCTGGTGCACAGATCCGCCTCATATTCTTCTTCCGGGAGCACACGCACCGTGGCCGACCGACTGATCATCCGTGGCGCGCGCGAGCACAACCTGCGTGACGTCAGTCTCGACCTGCCCCGGGACGCCCTGATCGTCTTCACCGGGCTCTCCGGTTCGGGCAAGTCGAGCCTGGCGTTCGACACCATCTTCGCCGAGGGGCAGCGCCGCTACGTCGAGTCGCTGTCGTCGTACGCCCGGCAGTTCCTCGGCCAGATGGACAAGCCCGACGTCGACTTCATCGAGGGCCTCAGCCCCGCCGTCTCCATCGACCAGAAGTCCACCTCGCGCAACCCGCGCTCCACCGTCGGCACCATCACCGAGGTCTACGACTACCTCCGCCTGCTCTTCGCCCGCATCGGCGAGCCGCACTGCCCGATCTGCGGCGAGCGGATCTCCAAGCAGAGCCCGCAGCAGATCGTCGACCGGGTCCTGGCCATGGCCGAGGGCACCCGGTTCATGGTGCTCGCGCCCGTGGTGCGCGGCCGCAAGGGCGAGTACGTCGACCTGTTCGCCGAACTCCAGGCCAAGGGCTACGCCCGTGCCCGGGTCGACGGCGTGGTGCACCCGCTGACCGAGCCGCCGAAGCTCAAGAAGCAGGAGAAGCACACCATCGAGGTGGTGATCGACCGGCTCAGCGTCAAGCCGAGCGCCAAGCAGCGGCTTACCGACTCGGTCGAGGCCGCGCTCGGCCTGTCCGGCGGCCTGGTGCTGCTCGACTTCGTCGACCTGCCCGAGGACGACCCGGCCCGGGAGCGCCGCTACTCCGAGCACCTGGCCTGCCCGAACGACCACCCGCTCGCGATCGAGGACCTGGAACCCCGGGTCTTCTCCTTCAACGCCCCGTACGGCGCCTGTCCCGAGTGCACCGGCCTGGGCACGAAGAAGGAGGTGGACCCGGAGCTGGTCATCCCCGACCCGGAGCGCACGCTGCGCGAGGGCGCGATCCAGCCCTGGGCCACCGGGCACAACCTCGAATACTTCCTGCGGCTGCTGGAGGCGCTCGGCGAGGCCGAGCACTTCGACATCGACACGCCGTGGCGGGCGCTGCCGTCGCGGGCGCAGAAGACGATCCTGCACGGCTCCGACGACCAGGTGCACGTGCGCTACCGCAACAAGTACGGCCGCGAGCGCTCCTACTACACCGGCTTCGAGGGCGTGGTGCAGTGGATCGAGCGCCGGCACACCGACACCGAGTCGGAGTGGTCCCGGGACAAGTACGAGGGCTACATGCGGGACGTGCCCTGCGCGGCCTGCGGCGGCACCCGGCTCAAGCCCGAGGTGCTCGCGGTCACCCTGGCCGGCAAGAGCATCGCCGAGGTCTGCAACCTGTCCGTCGGCGAGGCGGCCGACCTGCTCGCCGGCATCGAGCTGACCGACCGGCAGAAGATGATCGCCGAGCGGGTGCTCAAGGAGATCAACGCCCGGCTGAAGTTCCTGCTCGACGTCGGCCTGGACTACCTCTCGCTGGACCGCCCGGCCGGCACGCTCTCCGGCGGCGAGGCCCAGCGCATCCGGCTGGCCACCCAGATCGGCTCCGGCCTGGTCGGCGTGCTCTACGTGCTCGACGAGCCGTCGATCGGCCTGCACCAGCGGGACAACCACCGGCTCATCGAGACGCTGCTGCGGCTGCGCGGCCTGGGCAACACGCTGATCGTGGTCGAGCACGACGAGGACACCATCCGCGTCGCCGACTGGATCGTCGACATCGGCCCGGGCGCGGGCGAGCACGGCGGCAAGATCGTGCACAGCGGGTCGGTGCCGGCGCTGCTCGACAACACCGAGTCGGTCACCGGGGCGTACCTGGCCGGCCGCAAGGTCATCCCGACGCCCGCCACCCGCCGGCCCCAGACGCCCGGCCGGGAGCTGGTCGTGCACGGCGCACGCGAGCACAACCTGCGCAACCTCACCGTGAGCTTCCCGCTCGGCCAGCTCATCGCGGTCACCGGGGTCAGCGGCTCGGGCAAGTCGACGCTGGTGAACGACATCCTCTACGCCGTGCTGGCCAACCAGATCAACGGCGCCCGGCTGGTGCCCGGCCGGCACACCCGGGTCACCGGCCTGGAGCACGTGGACAAGGTCGTCGGCGTGGACCAGTCGCCGATCGGGCGGACCCCGCGCTCCAACCCCGCGACCTACACCGGGGTCTGGGACCACGTCCGCAAGCTCTTCGCCGAGACCACCGAGGCCAAGGTCCGGGGGTACGGCCCGGGCCGGTTCTCGTTCAACGTCAAGGGCGGGCGCTGCGAGGCGTGCTCCGGCGACGGCACCATCAAGATCGAGATGAACTTCCTGCCGGACGTCTACGTCCCCTGCGAGGTGTGCAAGGGCGCGCGCTACAACCGCGAGACCCTTGAGGTGCACTACAAGGGCAAGACGGTCGCCGAGGTGCTGGACATGCCGATCGAGGAGGCGGCCGAGTTCTTCTCCGCCATCCCGGCCATCCACCGGCACCTCAGGACGCTCGTCGACGTCGGCCTCGGCTACGTCCGGCTCGGCCAGCCCGCGCCGACGCTGTCCGGCGGTGAGGCGCAGCGCGTCAAGCTCGCCTCCGAACTCCAGAAGCGCTCCACCGGCCGCACCGTCTACGTGCTCGACGAGCCCACCACCGGCCTGCACTTCGAGGACATCCGCAAGCTGCTGATGGTGCTGGAGGGCCTTGTCGACAAGGGCAACACGGTCATCACCATCGAGCACAACCTCGACGTGATCAAGACAGCCGACTGGCTCATCGACATGGGCCCCGAGGGTGGCCACCGGGGCGGCACCGTGCTCGCCACCGGCACGCCGGAGGAGGTCGCCGAGGTGCCGGAGAGCCACACCGGGGAGTTCCTGCGGCCGATCCTCAAGCTCGACGGCAAGGCCAAGGGCGCCAAGGCCGCCACCACCCGGGCGGCGAAGGCCAACGGCAGCGCCAAGCAGCGGGCCCGCAAGGTGCCCGCCGGTGCGCGCTGACCGGCGTCCTCCACCGCGACGCCCGGTTCGTTGACGCGTCAATATGAACCGTGCCGCAAGCTTGTGCGTGTTCCGCAGTAAGTCGAGAGAAAGGCCGGAGATGAGTGATGATCAGGCGCTGACCCGACCGGTCACCCAGAGCCGCCGTACCCTGCTCGCCGGAGCCGGCGCGGTGGGGGCGGCAGTGGTGCTCGCGGGTTGCGGCAGCGACGACGACGCGTCACCCGGGCTCGCCCCGACCAGCGGCGGCCCGCCCGGTGCCACCGCCACCGGGGATGCCGGCGGCGGCGACCGGGCCGGCAGCAACTCCGTGGCCCGCACCTCGGACATCCCGGTTGGTGGCGGCGCCGTCTTCGCCAGCCAGGGCGTGGTGATCACCCAGCCCGAGGCCGGCCAGTTCAAGGCGTTCGACCCGATCTGCACGCACCAGCGCTGCCCGGTGTCGAACGTCGACGGCGGCACGATCAACTGCACCTGCCACAACAGCCGGTTCTCCATCACCGACGGCTCGGTGAAGGGCGGCCCGGCCACCAAGCCGCTCGCGGCCAAGGAGATCAAGGTCGACGGCGACCAGATCCGCCTGGCCTGACCGCGTCGGCGCCCCCGTCGCCAGGTGGCCGGCGGGGGCGCGGCGGCGGCCGGGTGTCAGGGGTGCGGACTAGGCTTGGCGCCGTGGCTGACCCCTCGACCTACCGTCCCGCGCCCGGCACCATCCCGGAGTCGCCAGGGGTCTACCGCTTCCGCGACGGCACCGGCCGGGTGATCTACGTCGGCAAGGCGCGCAACCTGCGCAGCCGGCTCAACTCCTACTTCGCCGACCCGGTCGGCCTGCACCAGCGCACCCGGCAGATGGTCTTCACCGCCGAGTCGGTCGACTGGATCACCGTCGCCACCGAGGTCGAGGCGCTCCAGCAGGAATACACCTGGATCAAGCAGTACGACCCCCGGTTCAACGTCCGCTACCGCGACGACAAGTCGTACCCCTATCTCGCTGTCACGCTCGACGAGGAATACCCGCGGTTGCAGGTGATGCGCGGGGTCAAGCGCAAGGGCGTGCGCTACTTCGGGCCCTACTCGCACGCATGGGCGATCCGCGAGACGCTCGACCTGCTGCTGCGGGTCTTCCCGGCGCGGACCTGCTCGTCCGGGGTGTTCAAGCGGGCCGGGCAGGTCGGCCGGCCCTGCCTGCTCGGCTACATCGGCAAGTGCTCGGCGCCGTGCGTCGGCAGCGTCACCGCGCAGCAGCACCGGGAGATCGTCGACGGCTTCTGCGACTTCATGGCCGGCCGCACCGACACCATGGTCCGCCGGCTGGAGAAGGAGATGCTCGACGCCAGCGAGCAACTGGAGTTCGAGCGGGCCGCCCGGCTGCGCGACGACGTCGCGGCGCTGCGGCGGGCGATGGAGAAGCAGACTGTGGTGCTCGGCGACGGCACCGACGCCGACGTGGTCGCCTTCGCCGACGACCCGCTCGAAGCCGCCGTGCAGGTCTTCCACGTCCGCGGCGGCCGGGTGCGGGGCCAGCGCGGCTGGGTGGTGGAGAAGACCGAGGAACTGACCACCGGCGACCTCGTGCACCACTTCTGCACCCAGGTGTACGGCGGCGAGCAGGGCGAGGCCGACGTGCCCCGCGAGCTGCTCGTCCCCGAGCTGCCCGGCGACGCCGACGCGCTCGCCGACTGGCTCACCGCCCGGCGGGGCAGCCGGGTGTCGCTGCGCGTGCCGCAGCGCGGCGACAAGCGGTCACTGCTGGAGACCGTCGAGCGCAACGCCAAGGACGCGCTGGCCCGGCACAAGCTCAAGCGGGCCGGTGACCTGACCACCCGCAGCCAGGCGCTCGACGAGATCGCCGACGCGCTCGGCATGGACACCTCGCCGCTGCGCATCGAGTGCTTCGACGTCTCCCAGATCCAGGGCACCGACGTGGTCGCCAGCATGGTCGTGTTCGAGGACGGGCTGCCCCGCAAGAGCGAATACCGGCGGTTCATCGTGCGCGGCGCGACCGACGACCTGTCGGCCATGTCCGAGGTGCTGCGGCGGCGCTTCGCCCGCTACCTCGACGCCCGCGCCGAGACCGGTGAGCTGGGCGAGGAGACCGCCTCCGACCCCGACCGCCCCGGCATCGACCCGACCACCGGGCGGCCGCGCAAGTTCGCGTACCCGCCGCAGCTCGTCGTGGTCGACGGCGGCCCGCCCCAGGTCGCCGCCGCCGCGAAGGCGCTCGCCGAGCTGGGCATCGACGACGTGGCGCTGTGCGGGCTGGCCAAGCGGCTGGAGGAGGTGTGGCTGCCCGACGACGAGTTCCCGGTGATCCTGCCGCGCACCTCCGAGGCGCTCTACCTGCTGCAACGCGTACGCGACGAGGCGCACCGCTTCGCCATCACGTTCCACAGGCAGCGGCGCTCCAAGCGGATGACCGAATCCGCGCTGGACAACGTCCCCGGCCTCGGCGAGATACGCCGCAAGGCGCTGCTGCGGCACTTCGGCTCACTGAAGCGGCTGTCCGCCGCCACGGTGGAGGAGATCAGCGAGGTGCCCGGGGTGGGCAGGCGTACGGCCGAGGCGATCCTGGCCGCGCTGGACGGCTCGACAGCGGACGCCGCCCCCCGCTCCTGACCTCTTCCTGGGTTCGTCCGCCGCCCGGCTTACCGGCACGTCACCGTCAGCCCCGTCAGGAACCCGTGGGTGCCCGTGCCCCGATGGGTGGTGAGACGGAAGCTCACTCCTCGGACGCGAGTACCGCCGCCCCCCGCTCCGCACCCGCACCCGCCCCACGCCCCACGCGATCTTGCAGTTAGTGCCCCGGGGATGCCGGATTCGCGAGGTTTGCCGGGCACCAAAGTGCAAGATCGCGGGCTGGCCGGGCACGACGTGCAGGATCGCGGTCGGAGCGCCCCGCGGGCGGGCGGGGTGGATCATGGTGGCCGCTGTTCCGAGGCCGGTGTTTCGCGGGTCCGTCCGCGTCCGGGCGGGTGGTCTGGGAAGTGGTGTCCGGTTCGGCTGCGGTGGCCCTGACGGGCTGTGGTCGGTGCCATCGTGAGGGTGGAATCGGTGGCGGGCGCGGGGCGTTGTACATGACTGGCCGCCGAGGCACCGGGTCGAGCGCCGCGCACACGCCCACCGGGGCGTCGAGCGGATCGCCAGGTCAGGGAATGGCCCCGGCCCGCCGGTCGTTACATCCCCGAGCCGCGGACAGCAGGCAACGCCCTCGGGTCGTCAGCCCCGGACGGAGTCACCACCGCCGGGAATGACACCGGGCCGGTCGTCGTTACATCCCCGAGCCGCGCAGAGCAGGCCCCCATGGCCGCCCGCGTGCCAGCCCTTCGACGGGCACCCCGAAGAC
The DNA here is from genome assembly GCF_040649715.1 of Micromonospora sp. NPDC048887. Classification (NCBI taxonomy): domain Bacteria; kingdom Bacillati; phylum Actinomycetota; class Actinomycetes; order Micromonosporales; family Micromonosporaceae; genus Micromonospora; species Micromonospora sp. NPDC048887. The sequence goes on from NZ_JBEZGA010000003.1 coordinate 76,166, forward strand.
TTTCCCCCCTTTTCGCGGCACCCCCCGTTTGCCGCGTCATCCCCCACTTCAGGGAGGCAACCATCATGGCTACCACTCTGCTGCGCAAGACCGCTCTGACCGCTGCCGGTATCGCCGCCACCGCCGGTGGCATCGCCGGCCCCGCCATCGCCGCCCAGGCCACCCCGGCCGAGCGCGCCGCCCAGGTCGTCACCACCGACCGCAAGCACGGCGAGCGGGAGCTGGACGTGCGCTACGAAGCCCAGCCCAACTTCTACTTCTGCGGCCCCGCCGCCGCGCGTAACGCGCTGAGCGTGCAGGGCAAGAACATCGACGTGCACGCCATGGCCAAGGAGATGGGCACCACCGAGTCCGGCACCGACTCCATCAACGACATCACCCCGGTGCTGAACAAGGAGACCGGCGCCAAGGACGCCTACAAGTCCGTCGAGATCAGCACCCCCAAGGCCGACGACAAGCAGACCGACACCCTGCGCGCCGACGTGGTCAAGACCGTCGACGCCGGCCGGGCCGTGGTCGCCAACATCGCCGGCACCGCCACCGACACCGACGGCACCACCCACTCCTTCGAGGGCGGCCACTACATCAGCGTCATCGGCTACCGCGACGACGGTAAGACCGTCACCATCGCCGACAGCGCCGACCCGAACACCGCCACCTACCGCATGAGCATCGACAACCTCGCCGACTGGATCGCCACCCGCGGCTACAGCACCAGCTGACCAATCCGCCGCACCCATGGCCGCAGAGCAAGAACACTTGCAGCCAACAGCGAGGCCACAGCACGCCGGAAGGGCCCGACCCCACCACGGGGCCGGGCCCTTCCGCGCGTGCGTGTCAGGACTCGGCGAGCACGGCCAGGATCGACTCGCCATACTTGGCGAGCTTGTTCTCCCCGACGCCGTTGACCCTGGACAGCTCGGCAAGCGAGGCCGGCGGCTCGGCGGCGATCTGCCGCAGGGTCGCGTCGTGGAAGATGACGTACGCCGGGACGCCCTGCTCCTTGGCGGTGGCCGCGCGCCAGGCGCGGAGCCGCTCGAAGACGGGCGCGGCGGCGGGGGAGAGGTCGGCGACAACGGTGGCCGCGCCCCGGGGCTTGGCGGACCGGCCGGCCGCCTGACGCTCGGGCTCCTTGCGCAGCGTGACGGTACGGCGGCGGCCGAGCACGTCCGCGCTGGCCTCGGTCAGCGCCAACGTGCCGTAGTCGCCCTCGACGGCGAGCAGCCCTTCGGCGAGCAGTTGCCGCACCACGCCACGCCACTCGGCCTCGCGCAGCTCGGTGCCGATGCCGAAGGTGCTCAGCGCGTCGTGGCCGTACTGGTCGATCTTGTCGGTGTGCTTGCCGAGCAGGATGTCGATGCTGTGCCCGGCGCCGAAGCGCTGGTTGCGCTCGCGGTCGAGCCGGTAGACGGTGGACAGCAGCTTCTGCGCGGCGACGGTGCCGTCCCAGGACTCCGGCGGTTCGAGGCAGGTGTCGCAGTTGCCGCAGTCGGCCACCCCGGCCTCGCCGAAGTATTCGAGCAGCTGGGCGCGGCGGCAGCGGACCGTCTCGCAGAGCGCCAGCATCGCGTCCAGGTGGGCGGCCAGGTTGCGCCGGTGCGCGAGGTCGCCCTCGGACGTCTCGATCATCTTGCGCTGCTGCACCACGTCCTGGAGCCCGTACGCCAGCCAGGCCGTGGACGGCAGCCCGTCGCGCCCGGCGCGGCCGGTCTCCTGGTAGTAGCCCTCGACCGACTTCGGCAGGTCCAGGTGGGCGACGAAGCGTACGTCGGGCTTGTCGATGCCCATGCCGAACGCGATGGTGGCGACCATGACCAGGCCGTCCTCGCGCAGGAACCGCTGCTGGTTGGCGGCGCGGGTCGCGGCGTCCAGCCCGGCGTGGTAGGGCAGCGCGGGGATGCCGTTGGCGACCAGGAACTCGGCGGTCTTGTCCACCGAGGCCCGGGACAGGCAGTAGACGATGCCGGCGTCGCCCGGGTGCTCGTCGCGCAGCAGGCTCAGCAGTTGGCGGCGCGGTTCCCGCTTGGGCACGATGCGGTACTGGATGTTGGGCCGGTCGAAGCTGGCCACGAAGTGCCGCGCCTCGGTGAGCCGCAGCCGGGTGGCGATCTCGGTGCGCGTCGCCCGGGTCGCGGTGGCGGTCAGCGCGATGCGCGGTACGTCCGGCCAGCGCTCGTGCAGCATCGACAGGTTGAGGTAGTCGGGGCGGAAGTCGTGCCCCCACTGCGAGACGCAGTGCGCCTCGTCGATCGCGAACAGCGCGATCCGGCCGCGTTCCAGCAGGCCGAGCGTGGACCGCACGGCGAGCCCTTCCGGGGCGAGGTAGAGCAGGTCCAGCTCACCGGCGAGGTAGGCCGCCTCGACCCGGCGCCGCTGCGCGGGATCCTGGGTCGAGTTGAGGAACCCGGCCCGGACGCCGACCGCTGTCAGCGCGTCGACCTGGTCCTGCATGAGCGCGATCAGCGGCGAGACGACCACCGCCACGCCGTCGCGGACCAGCGCGGGGATCTGGTAGCACAGCGACTTGCCGCCACCGGTGGGCATGAGCACCAGCGCGTCGCCGCCGGCCACCACGTGGTCGACGACCTCCTGCTGGAAGCCGCGAAACGCGTCGTACCCGAAGACCCGCCGCAACACGTCGAGCGCGTCGCCGGCCGGTGCGGAGGTGGTCCGCTCGTCGGTGGGGGAGACCATCCGCGCAGTCTACGAGCGTCCCCCGACACCGCCCGTCCCGGCGAGCCGTGCTGGGGCCGCCGACATGTTCCGGTCGTCACCCCGTGGAATCCCGGGCCGGGTCGCAGCCGTTAGAGTCGCTGATTGACCATGCGCGGCCGACCGGCCGCGGCGCCACGGCTGGGGGTAGCGGGTGAGCGAGGCGCGTACAGCGGGTGACCTGGGACGGACCGAGGGGGAGACGGCGCCGGCCGAGTCGGACACCTCACTGGTGGTGGTGACCGGCCTGTCCGGCGGCGGGCGCAGCACCGTGGCCCGGGCACTGGAGAACGTCGGCTACTACGTGGTCGACAACCTGCCGCAGGCACTGCTTCTCGACATGGCCGAGCTGGCGTTCAAGGCCGGCGGCGCGGCCCGGCGTACGGCGATGGTGCTGGACGTGCGCTCGCGCGCGTTCTCCACCGACCTGGCCGGGGCGATCCGGGAGCTGCGGGAGCGCGGCTTCCAGCCCCGGGTGGTCTTCGTCGACGCCGACGACGAGGTGCTGATCCGCCGGTTCGAGAGCGTGCGCCGCTCGCACCCGTTGCAGGGCGACGGGCGGCTCGCCGACGGCATCGCTGTCGAGCGGACGCTGCTGGAGGAGGCCCGCGAGCAGGCCGACGTGATCATCGACACCAGCCACCTGAACGTGAACCAGCTGCGCCGCCGGGTGGAGGAGCTGTTCGGCGGTGAGGACGCCCGCCGGCTGCGGATCACGGTGATCTCGTTCGGCTTCAAGTACGGCCTGCCGCCGGACGCCGACTTCGTGATGGACGCGCGGTTCCTGCCGAATCCGTACTGGGTGCCGGAGCTGCGCGAGCACACCGGCCGGGAGGAGGCGGTCAGCGCGTACGTGCTGGGCCAGGAGGGCGCCGACGCGTTCGTGGCCGGGTACGCCGACCTGGTGAACGCCACCACCGCCGGGTTCGAGCGGGAGGGCAAGCGCTACCTGACCGTGGCTGTCGGCTGCACCGGCGGCAAGCACCGCAGCGTGGCCATCGCCGAGGAGCTGGCCTCCCGCCTGCGCCACTCCGGTATCGCCGCCAACGCCCAGCACCGGGACCTGGGGCGGGAGTGATCCCGACCAGGGTGGTCGCCTTCGGCGGCGGGCACGGGCTCTCGGCGTCGCTGCGGGCGCTGCGGCACTGCGTACCCGAGCTTGACCTGGACATCACCGCGGTGGTCACCGTCGGCGACGACGGCGGCTCCAGCGGCCGGTTGCGCGCCGAGCGCGGCGGCCTGCCGCCGGGCGACCTGCGTCAGGCGCTGGTCGCGCTGGCCGGCGACCACCCGGCCACCCGGCGCAGCGCGGCGTTGTTCCAGCACCGCTTCGCCGCCGCCGTGCCGCCGGCGCCGACGCTCGCCGCGCCGGTACCGGTGACGGTCGGCGACTCGCTGGCCGGCCACGCGGTCGGCAACCTGCTGCTGCACGGGCTCACCGAGCTGCTCGGCGACCCGGTGGCCGCGCTCGACCACGCCGGGGCGATGCTCGGCGCGGTGGGGCGGGTGCTGCCGATGTCCCGCCAGCCGGTGGGCATCGAGGCCCGGGTCCGCGGCGCCGACCCGGAGCACCCGGACGAGGTGTCCACGGTGCGCGGCCAGCACCAGGTCGCGGTCACCCCGGGCACCGTCGAGTCGCTGCGGCTCAGCCCGTCCGCGCCGGCCGCGTGCGCCGAGGCGGTGACCGCGGTACGCGCCGCGGACTGGCTGATCTTCGGCCCGGGGAGCTGGTACACGAGCGTGCTGCCGCACCTGCTGGTGCCGGGGCTGGCCGACGCGATCGTGTCCAGCCCGGCGCGGCGGCTGGTGACGCTCAACCTGGTGGCCGAGAACGAGACCTCGGGGCTCTCCCTTCCCGACCATCTGGACACGCTTCGGCGCTATCTGCCCGAGCTGAAGGTGGACCGGGTGCTCGCCGACTCCACGGCGGTGGGTGATCCCGCGGCGGTCGAACGTGCGGCAGAATCGCTTGGTGCCCGGCTGGTCCTCGCTCCCGTCGCCGTCCTCGACGGCACGCCCCGTCATGATCCAGCCGCGTTGGGCGCCGCGCTGGTGCCTGTCCTGCGCGCCGATCGTTAGACACGTACGTAATCACCGGCGACACGCCGGAACCGGTCCGTGAGGGGGCGCACTATGGCGATGACGGCTGCGGTCAAGGACGAGCTGAGTCGGGTCGACGTGCCCAAGCCCTGCTGTCGGCGGGCGGAGATGGCCGCCCTGCTGCGTTTCGCGGGTGGCCTGCACATCGTGTCGGGTCGCGTCGTGGTCGAGGCGGAGCTGGACACCGGCGCGGTGGCCCGCCGGCTGCGGCGGGAGATCGCCGAGGTCTACGGCTACCCGAGTGAGATCCACGTGCTCGCCTCCGGCGGGCTGCGCAAGGGCAGCCACTTCATCGTGCGGGTGGTCAAGGACGGCGAGGCGCTCGCCCGGCAGACCGGTCTGCTCGACGTGCGCGGCCGTCCGGTGCGCGGCCTGCCGCCGCACGTGGTGGCCGCGAACGTCTGCTGTGCCGTCTCGGCCTGGCGGGGGGCGTTCATGGCGCACGGCTCGCTCACCGAGCCGGGCCGCTCCAGCGCGCTGGAGATCACCTGTCCCGGTCCGGAGTCGGCGCTGGCGCTCGTCGGCGCGGCCCGCCGCATCGGCATCACCGCGAAGAACCGCGAGGTGCGCGGCGTGGACCGGGTGGTGGTCAAGGACGGCGACGCGATCGCCGCGCTGCTCACCCGCATAGGGGCGCACTCCAGCGTGCTGGCCTGGGAGGAGCGGAGGGTACGCCGGGAGGTGCGCGCCACCGCGAACCGGCTGGCCAACTTCGACGACGCCAACCTGCGCCGTTCCGCGCGTGCCGCGGTGGCCGCCGCCGCCCGGGTGACCCGCGCGCTGGAGATCCTCGCGGACGACGCGCCGAACCACCTGACCTCGGCCGGCCGGCTGCGGCTGGAGCACCGCCAGGCGTCGCTGGAGGAACTGGGCGCGCTCGCCGAGCCGCCGCTGACGAAGGACGCCATCGCCGGCCGGATCCGCAGGCTGCTCGCGCTGGCCGACAAGCGGGCCCGTGACCTGGGCATCCCGGATACCGAAGCGGCAGTCACGCCGGACATGCTCGTGGTCTGATAGGACTCGGGCGGCGGCGCACCGCGAGCGGGATCACCACCCGCCGCAGCGCGACGTCGCACGCTCGGATATGGTCGCTGAGTACGGCAAGGGGGCCGCGCACAGGCATCCCTCGCCGTGCTCACCGCCTCGGGCGGTCAGGTCTCCGTGACCGCGGCGGGGTGGCCGAGATGACATGTCGACGGCCGGCTCCAACGGTCGGCGCACACACCTCCGCCGGCAGCGGTCTGGCGCCGGCGGACCAGAACGCGAGGAGATGGGACCTGTGACCATCCGGGTTGGCATCAACGGCTTCGGCCGGATCGGCCGCAACTTCTTCCGGGCAGTGCTGGCGTCCGGCGCTGACATCGAGGTCGTGGCGGTCAACGACCTGACCGACAACGCGACGCTCGCCCACCTTGTCAAGTACGACAGCATCCTGGGCCGCCTCCCGCACGAGGTGAAGGCCACCGCCGACGAGATCACCGTGGGCGGCAAGACCATCAAGGCGTACGCCGAGAAGGACCCGGCCAAGCTGCCGTGGGGCGAGGTCGGCGCCGACGTGGTCATCGAGTCCACCGGCTTCTTCACCGACGCCACCAAGGCGAAGGCGCACCTCGACGGCGGGGCCAAGAAGGTCATCATCTCCGCTCCGGCGAAGAACGAGGACGTCACCGTGGTCATGGGCGTCAACCAGGACCAGTACGACCCGGCCAAGCACAACATCATCTCGAACGCCTCCTGCACCACCAACTGCCTCGCCCCGATGGCGAAGGTCCTGCAGGACACGTTCGGCATCCAGCAGGGTCTGATGACCACCATCCACGCGTACACGCAGGACCAGAACCTGCAGGACGCGCCGCACAAGGACCTGCGCCGGGCCCGGGCCGCCGCGCTGAACATCGTGCCGACCTCGACCGGCGCCGCGAAGGCCATCGGCCTGGTCCTGCCGGAGCTGAAGGGCAAGCTGGACGGCTACGCGCTGCGCGTGCCGATCCCGACCGGCTCGGCCACCGACCTGACCGTCACTGTCGGCCGGGAGACCACTGTGGACGAGGTCAACGCCGCGCTCAAGGCCGCCGCCGAGGGCCCGCTGCGGGGCATCCTCAGCTACAACGAGGACCCGATCGTCTCCGCCGACATCGTGACCGACCCGGCGTCGTGCATCTTCGACGCGCCGCTGACCAAGGTGATCGGCAACCAGGTCAAGGTCGTCGGCTGGTACGACAACGAGTGGGGCTACTCGAACCGCCTGGTGGACCTGGTCAAGCTGGTGGGTAGCTCGCTGTGAGCATCCGCAACCTCGACGACCTGCTCGCCGAGGGGGTGTCGGGTCGGCGCGTGCTGGTGCGCGCCGACCTGAACGTCCCGCTCGACAAGCAGACCGGGGAGATCACCGACGACGGGCGGATCCGGGCCGTCCTGCCGACGCTGAGCGCGCTGGTGCGGGCCGGCGCGAAGGTGGTCGTCTGCTCGCACCTGGGCCGCCCGAAGGGCGCCCCGGACCCGCAGTTCAGCCTCCGCCCGGTCGCCGGGCGGCTCGGTGAGCTGCTCGGCGCCCCGGTGCACTTCGCCGAGGACACCGTCGGCGACTCGGCGCGGTCCACCGTGGCCGACCTGGCCGACGGTCAGGTGGCGCTGCTGGAGAACCTGCGCTTCAACAAGGGCGAGACCAGCAAGGACGAGGCGGAGCGGGGCGCGTTCGCCGACCAGCTCGCCGCGTTCGGCGACGCCTACGTCGACGACGCGTTCGGCGCGGTGCACCGCAAGCACGCCAGCGTGCACGACGTGCCGGCCCGGCTGCCGCACTTCGCCGGCCGGCTGGTGCTGCGCGAGGTCGAGGTGCTCAGCCGCCTCACCGGCTCCCCGGAGCGGCCGTACGTGGTGGTGCTGGGGGGCTCGAAGGTCTCCGACAAGCTCGCAGTGATCGAGGCGCTGCTGCCGACAGTGGACCGGCTGCTCATCGGCGGCGGCATGTGCTTCACCTTCCTCAAGGCCCAGGGCCACGAGGTGGGCACGTCGCTGCTGGAGAAGGACATGGTCGAGACCTGCGGCAACCTGATGGAGCGCGCGCCGGGCAAGATCATGCTCCCGGTCGACGTGGTGGTCGCCGACGCGTTCGCGCCGGACGCCGCGCACGACACCGTGCCGGCCGACGGCATCCCCAGCCACCGGCTGGGCCTGGACATCGGCCCGGAGACGGTGGCCGGTTTCGCCGCCGCGCTGTCGCAGGCGAAGACCATCTTCTGGAACGGCCCGATGGGCGTGTTCGAGATGGCGGCGTTCGCCAGCGGCACCCGGGGCGTGGCCGAGGCGATCACCAAGGCCGACGCGTTCAGCGTCGTCGGCGGCGGCGACTCGGCCGCGGCGGTGCGCGCGCTGGGCCTGGACGAGTCCTCGTTCGGGCACATCTCCACCGGCGGCGGCGCCTCCCTGGAATACCTGGAGGGCAAGACCCTCCCCGGCATCGCGGCTCTGGAGAACTGAATGGCGAGCACGACCCGCCGGCCGCTGATGGCCGGCAACTGGAAGATGAACCTGAACCACCTCGAGGCCAACCTGCTGGTGCAGAAGCTGGCCGCGAGCCTGAACGAGAAGCAGCTCACCGACGTCGAGTGCGTGGTGCTGCCGCCCTTCACCGATCTGCGTACCGTGCAGACCGCTGTGGACGGCGACAAGCTGCTGATCGGCTACGGCGCGCAGGACCTGTCGCCGCACCCGTCCGGCGCGTACACCGGTGACATCGCCGGGCCGATGCTCGCCAAGCTGGGTTGCGGCTACGTGGTGGTCGGCCACTCCGAGCGGCGGCAGTACCACCACGAGGACGACGCGCTCGTCAACGCGAAGGTGTCGGCGGCGCTGGCCAACGGGCTCACCCCGATCCTCTGCATCGGCGAGGGCCTGGAGGTCCGGGAGCAGTCGGGTCAGGTGCGGCACTGCTGCGACCAGCTCGACGGCGCGCTCAAGGGGCTCACCGCCGAGCAGGTCACCAAGGTCGTCGTGGCGTACGAGCCGGTCTGGGCGATCGGCACCGGCAAGACGGCGACGCCGGAGGACGCCCAGGAGGTCTGCGGCGCGGTGCGCAAGCGCATCGCCGAGACCTACGACGCGGGCACCGCCGAGCAGGTCCGGGTCCTGTACGGCGGGTCGGTCAAGGCGTCGAACGTCGCCGCGATCATGGCTCAGCCGGACGTGGACGGGGCCCTGGTCGGGGGCGCGAGCCTGGACGCCGAGGAGTTCGCGCAGATCTGCCGGTTCCCGGAGCACACGGCCCGCTGATCGCTCGCTATCCTTGACGCTGCCCGTCCACCGGCCGGTGCCGCAGTGCCCGACAGGTCCGGGCAGTGATCGCAACGAGAGGACTGACCCCCGCCATGCCGATCTGGTTCGCCTACACGATGATCACGCTGCTGGTCATCACGAGCGTCCTGCTCACCCTGCTCATCCTCCTGCACCGTGGTAAGGGCGGCGGGTTGTCGAGCATGTTCGGCGGCGGGGTCAGCTCCAGCCTGGCCGGGTCGTCGGTGGCCGAGAAGAACCTCGACCGCTACACCGTTCTGGTGGGAATCGTCTGGTTCGCGTGCATCGTCGGGCTCGGCCTCTGGCTGCGGCTGCAGATGGCCAGCGGCACCTGAGTCGGCGCTGAGAAGCGTACAATCTGCGCGCGGTCCGTCACGGACCGCGCGCAGTTTTGTTTCTCCGCGCGTCGCCCGTCGCCCACCCCCTCCGGCGGCGGTCCCCTCCGACGACAGGGAGCGAGCAACAGTGCCCAGCAACAACGTCATCCGCGGCACCCGCATCGGGTCCGCCCCCGAGCGGTTCGACCAGCGGGTCGAGCCCGCGCCGCGCCGCCCGGTCGTCTACTGGTGCCGCCACGGGCACCGGGTCGAGTTCCTGATCGCCGCCGAGGCGGAGACGCCCGCCACCTGGGAGTGCCCGCGCTGCGGCGAGCCCGCCGGCCCCGACCCGGGCGACCCGCCGGGCCGCCAGCGCGCCGAGCCGTACAAGACCCATCTGGCGTACGTGCAGGAGCGGCGGACGCCGGAGGAGGGTGAGGCACTGCTCGCCGAGGCGCTCGACGCGCTGCGGCGTCGCCGCGGCCGGGCCTGACCCGAGGTGTTAAGAAGGGGCCCCTTCTCTACCGGAGACGTTAAGAAGGGGCCCTTCCTTACACCTCAGCGGAGACTGCGCAGGCGGGGCGGCACGTTGGCCGCCGCGGCCCGGTCGAGCAGCCAGAGGGTACGGGAGACGCCCCGCACCCCGGCGGCCGGCAGCTGCACCGGCCCCGCCCCGGCCAGCGCCATGCCGACCGCGCGGGCCTTGTCCGCCCCGGCGGCGATCAGCCACACCTCCTCGGCCGTGTTGATCGTCGGCAGGGTCAGCGTGGTCCGCACCGGCGGCGGCTTCGGGCTGCCCCGCACCGCGCTGACCGGCCGGTTGTCGTGGTGCACCGGGTGCTCGGGGAACACCGACGCCACGTGCCCGTCCTCGCCGACGCCGAGCATCAGCACGTCGAAGTGCGGCACGAGCGCGTTCCCGGGCCGGGCCGCCGTCGCGAGTTCCCGCGCGTACCCGGCCGCTGCCGCCTCCGGGTCGTCGCCGGCCGGGCCGTCCGACGCCGGCATCGGGTGCACCCGGGCCGGGTCCAGCGGCACCGAGTCCAGCAGCGCCGCCCGCGCCTGCGTCTCGTTGCGCTCCGGGTCGCCGGCCGGCAGGAACCGCTCGTCGCCCCACCACACGTCGACCCGGGACCAGTCGACCGCGTCCCGGGCGGGCAGCTGCCCGACCGCCCGGTACACCGCCGCGGCGATCCGCCCGCCGGTCAGCACCACCGACGCCTGGCCGCGCTCGGCCTGCGCGTCGAGCAGCTTCACCACCAACCGGGCCGCCACCGCCTGCGCGAGCAGGTCGGGGCCGGCGTGTACGGCGACACTCGCCTCAGTCATCCGTCGTGCCCTCGTGTTCCGACCGCCCACCGGCGGTCTCCTGTGCCTTCGACCGCCCGGTCCGGGCGGTCACTCGTTAGCTGTCGCGCCCGCGTGCGCGGTCACGCCGGCCTCGGCCCGCCGGGCGGTCGCCGGATCCTTCCACACGTGCACCCGCTGGGCCGGACGCTGGTCGAGCCCGGTGATTCCGGCCGCGGCGCCGAGCGCCTCCGCGTACACCTGGTCGGCGTCCAGACGGCGCAGCTCCTCGGCCAATTCGTCGCCGAGCGGCCGGCGGACCAGCGGCAGCGTGCGGTCCTCCTGGCCGGTACGCCGGAACACCGCGATGCTGTCGTCCCGGGTCAGCGTCAGCTCGTCGCCGTTGGCGCAGCGCAACTGCACCTGGCGCATCCGCGGGAACTCCTCGGTGGCGGTCATGACCGGGTCGATGCCGAGCCGGGCCTTGAGCCAGCCGCGCATCAGCGCCGCCGTCGGGTCCGACGGGGGCGCCACCACGCTCGCCTCGGTGACCCGGGCCTGGGTGGTGTCGAACGCGCCCGCCACGAGCGTGCGCCACGGGGTGATTCGGGTCCACGCCAGGTCGGTGTCGCCGGGAGCGTAGTCGTGCGCCCGCTGCCGCAGCGCGGCGATCGGGTCGGCCGCCTGCGCCGCGTCGGTGATCCGCCGGTCCGCGACAACGCCGAGGAAGTCGGTGGAGATCTCCGCCGGCGGTTCGCCGTGCCACCACGTCACCACCGGTACGTCCGGCACCAGCAGTGGCATCACCACCGACTCGGCGTGCAGCGCGAGCCGCCCGTACATCCGGGTCACCACCGCCTCGCACGGCCCGAGCCGGCCACCCACGACGATCTCCGCGTCCAGCCGGTTGCGGTCCCGCTCCACGTCGGAGCGCACCACCACGAGCAGGCGGCACGGATGCGCCGCCGCGGCGATGGTGGCCGCCGCCTCGGCCTCGCGTACCCGCTTCTCGTCCACCACCACGATCAGCGTGAGCGCCATGCCGCTGGCCACCCCGCCCGCGCTGCGCCGTTCCGCGGCCAGCGCCTTGACCACCTCGTTGCCGGTGGTGTCCCACAGCCCGATCATGCTCTTCTCCAAGCCCGGCCCTCGCGGGCCAGCATCTCGTCGGCGGCGCGCGGCCCCCACTCGCCGGCCCGGTACGGCTCGGGTGTGGTGCCCGCCCAGGCGTGCTCCAGCGGGTCGACGACCTGCCAGCTCTGCTCCACCTCGGCGGCGTCCGGGAACAGCGTCCGGTCGCCGATCAGCACGTCCAGCACCAGCCGCTCGTACGCCTCGGGGCTGGACTCGGTGAACGCCTCGCCGTACTGGAAGTCCATCGCGATGTCGCGGACCTCCATCGTGGTGCCCGGCACCTTGGAGCCGAACTTCAGCACCACGCCCTCGTCCGGCTGCACCCGGATGACCAGCTGGTTGGGGCCGAGGGACTCCATGTCGGCGGCGTTGAACGGCAGGTGCGGCGCCTTCTTGAACATGATGGCCACCTCGGTGACCCGCCGGGGCAGCCGCTTGCCGGCCCGGATGTAGAACGGCACCCCGGCCCAGCGGCGGTTCTGGATGCCCAGCTTCACCGCCACGTACGTCTCGGTGGTGGAGCCCTCCGGGACGCCCTCCTCCTCCAGGTAGCCCTTGGCGCGCTCGCCACCCACCCAGCCGGGCAGGTACTGGCCGCGCACGGTGTCCTCGGCGACGTCCCGCGGCACGGTGATCGCCTTCAGCACCTTGAGCTTCTCGGCCCGGATCTCGTCGGCGTCGAAGCTCGTCGGCTCCTCCATGGCGACCAGGGCGAGCAGCTGGAGCAGGTGGTTCTGGAGCACGTCGCGGGCGGTGCCGACGGAGTCGTAGAAGGCCGCGCGGGTGCCGATGCCGACGTCCTCGGCCATGGTGATCTGCACCGAGTCGACGTACTTGGAGTTCCACAGCGGCTCGAACAGGTTGTTCGCGAAGCGCAGCGCCAGGATGTTCTGGACCGTCTCCTTGCCCAGGTAGTGGTCGATCCGGAACACGTCCTGGCTGGTGAAGACGTCGTCGACGAGGTCGTTGAGCGCCTTGGCCGAGGGCAGGTCGTTGCCGAACGGCTTCTCCACCACCACCCGTCGCCAGCCGCCGGACTTGGCGTTGTCCGCCATGCCGGTGCGGGCGAGCTGCTTGAGCACCACCGGGAAGGCCGCCGGGGGGATGGAGAAGTAGAAGGCGGCGTTACCGGGGATGCCGTGCGAGTCGCGCAGCTCGTCGAGCGTGGCGGCGAGATGGTCGAACGCCGCGTCGTCGTCGAACGAGCCGCCGACGAACTTGATGTTGCCGGCCAGCCGGGCCCACACCTCCTCCCGCCACGGGGTACGGGCGTGCTTCTTGGCCGCCTCGTGCGCCACCGACTCGAAGTCGCCGTCGCCCCAGTCCCGGCGGGCGAAGCCCAGGACCACGAAGCCGGGCGGCAGGAGCCCCCGGTTGGCCAGGTCGTAGACCGCCGGCAGCAGTTTCTTGCGGGCCAGGTCGCCGGTCACCCCGAAGATCACCAGGGCACACGGCTCGGGGATCCGGGGCAGCCGCCGGTCCTGCGGATCGCGCAGCGGGTTCACCGGGCCACCTCCTCCTGCGTCTCGGTCCGCTGATTCCAGGTCATTGATCGTCACGTGCGTGTCCGTCCGGCCGTGTGAAGGAGCGGGGCGGCACCCGCCGCCCGCTCGGTCAGGTGCAGCACCTGGCGCTCCCGGCCGGCCAGGGCCCGCCGGTCGCCGGCGGCCCGGGCCGCCTGGAGCTGCGCGAAGGTGTACGGACGGCCGGGCCCGCCCAGATCATCGGTGACCGCACCGGTGATCTGGAGGCGCCGGCCGTGCGGGTCGGTGTGTGCCGGCCGGCGCGGTCCGCGGCCGGCGGTGACCGGCCGTCCGGCGGCCGGGGTCACGGCGTCACCTCGGGCTCGCTCACCGGCAACCACCTCACCCGTTCCACGGTACGGCGCGACGCGTCCCGGGGCCCGGCCCCGGGACGCGTCGGACGCCGTCGGTCACGCGTTGCCGCCGGCCTGCTGGGCCGCCTGCGCGTTCTTCCCGGCGGCCCGGTGCGGGCTACCCGAGCCCTTGGCCGCCTCGGCGAGGGACTTCTTGACCCCCTCCAGCAGCTCCACCCAGCTCGCCTCGAACTTCTCCACGCCCTCGCGCTCCAGCGTGGCGATCACGTCGGACAGGTCCACGCCCACCGCCAGCAGGTCGTCGAAGACCCGGCGGGCGTCGTCGTACGCGACGGTGACGGTGTCCGCCTTCGTCTCGCCGTGCTCGGCGTACGCGTGGACGACCGGTTCCGGCATGGTGTTGACGGTGCCGGGCGCGATCAGCTCCTCGACGTAGATGACGTCCCGGTAGTCCGGGTTCTTCGTCGAGGTGGAGGCCCACAGCGGGCGCTGCGGGTGGGCGCCCGCGTCGGCCAGCTTCTGCCAGCGCGCCGAGGAGAACACCTCGCCGTAGCGCTCGTACGCCAGCCGGGCGTTGGCCACCGCGGCCTTGCCGCGCAGCGCCTTGGCCTGGTCCGAGCCGATCTTCTCCAGCCGCTTGTCCACCTCGGTGTCGACCCGGGAGACGAAGAACGAGGCGACCGAGCCGATCTTCGACAGGTCGTGCCCGTTGGCCTTCGCCTGCTCCAGGCCGGCCAGGAAGGCCTCCATCACCTGCGAGTAGCGGTCCAGGCCGAAGATCAGCGTGACGTTGACGCTGATCCCCTCGGCGAGCGTCGCGGTGATCGCCGGCAGGCCCTCCTCGGTGGCCGGGATCTTGATGAACAGGTTCGGCCGGTCGACAAGCCACCACAGCGCCTTGGCCTCGGCGACGGTCTTCGCCGCGTCGTGCGCCGAGCGCGGGTCCACCTCGATCGACACCCGCCCGTCCACGCCGCCGCTGGCCTCGTACGACGGGCGCATCACGTCGCACGCCCACCGCACGTCGTACGTGGTGAGCATGCGGACCGCCTCCTCGACGTCCACGCCGCGTACGGCGAGGTCGCGAAGCTGCCAGTCGTACTCGTCGGCGTCGCTCAGCGCCTTGGCGAAGATCGTCGGGTTGGTGGTCACCCCGGCCACGTGGGACTCCCGGCGCAGCTTGTCCAGCCCGCCGGAGGTCAGCCGTACCCGGGAGAGATCGTCGAGCCAGATCGCCACCCCGGCGCCCTGGAGCTCCTTCAGCCTGTCGGTCATGACGCCCACGCTCCCCTCAGTTGCCGGTCGTGAAACCGGTGATGTCGCCCACCCGGGTCAGCGCCGCGTGCGCGGCGGCCACGATCCGGTCGGGGGTGAACCCGAACTGCTCGAAGAGCACGGTGTGCGGCGCGCTGGCGCCGTAGTGCTCGATGCTCACGCTCTCGCCGCTGTCGCCGACGATCGCCCGCCACGACATCGCGATGCCCGCCTCCACGCTCACCCGTGCCTTTACCCCGCGCGGCAGCACCGACTCCCGGTACGCCTCGTCCTGGGCGAAGAACCACTCCTGGCAGGGCATGGAGACGACCCGGGTGGGGGTGCCGTCGGCCTCCAGCCGCTCCCGCGCGGTGAGGCAGAGCTGCACCTCGGAGCCGGTGCCGACGATGATCACCTGCGGCTTGCCGTTCGACGCCTCGGCCAGCACGTACCCGCCCTTGGCCACGCCCTCGGCGCCGGCCAGCTCGGTGCGGTCGAGCGTCGGCAGCGCCTGCCGGCTGAGCGCCAGCGCGGTCGGCCGGTCGGTGTGCTCCAGCGCCTGCCGCCAGGCCCAGACCGTCTCGTTGGCGTCGGCCGGGCGGACCACGTCCAGGCCGGGAATGGCCCGCAGCGCGGTCAGGTGCTCGATCGGCTGGTGCGTCGGGCCGTCCTCGCCGAGGCCGATCGAGTCGTGCGTCCAGACGTAGGTCACCGGCAGCTTCATCAGCGCGGCCAGCCGTACCGCCGGGCGCATGTAGTCGCTGAACACCAGGAACGTGCCGCCGTAGGGGCGGGTGCCGCCGTGCAGGGCGATGCCGTTGAGGATCGAGCCCATGGCGTGCTCACGGATGCCGAAGTGCAGCGTGCGGCCGTACTCGTCGCCGGGGAAGTCCTTGGTGGCGTGCGTCGCCGGGACGAACGACGGCTCGCCCTTCATGGTGGTGTTGTTGCTCTCGGCCAGGTCGGCCGAGCCGCCCCACAGCTCCGGCAGCACCGGCGCCAGGGCCTCCAGGACCTTGCCGGAGGCGGCCCGGGTGGCGACGCCCTTGGCGTCCGCCGGGAAGGTGGGCAGCGCGTCGGTCCAGCCGGTCGGCAGCGTACGGGTGGCCATCCGCTCCCACAGCGCCTTGCGCTCCGGGTTTGCCTGCGCCCAGGCGTCGAACCGGGTGGTCCACTCGGCCTGCGCCTGCGCGCCGCGCTCCAGCACCTGACGGGCGTGCTTGAGCACCTCCTCGTCGACCTCGAAGGTGCGCTGCGGGTCGAAGCCGAGGATCTCCTTGGTGGCCTTGACCTCGTCCGCGCCGAGCGCCGAGCCGTGGATCTTGCCGGTGTTCTGCTTGTTCGGCGCGGGCCAGCCGATGATGGTGCGCAGCGCGATGAAGGACGGCCGGTCGGCCTCCGCCTTGGCGGCCAGCAGCGCCTGGTAAAGCGCCTCCACGTCCTCGTGGTAGTCGCCCTGGTCGGCGTCGCCGCTGCGCCAGTCGACGGTCTGCACGTGCCAGCCGTACGCCTCGTAGCGGGCCGCCACGTCCTCGCTCTTGGCGATGCGGGTGTCGTCCTCGATCGAGATCTCGTTGTCGTCGTAGATAACGCAGAGGTTGCCGAGCTGCTGGTGGCCGGCGAGCGCGCTGGCCTCGTGGGTGATGCCCTCCTCGATGTCACCGTCGGAGGCGATGCACCAGATGTCGTGCCGGAACGGCGAGTCGGCGCGGTCCGGCTCCGGGTCGAACAGGCCGCGCTCGCGGCGGGCCGCCATGGCCATGCCGACCGCGTTGCCGAGGCCCTGACCGAGCGGGCCGGTGGTGGTCTCCACACCCGGTGTGTGGCCGTGCTCCGGGTGGCCCGGGGTGAGCGAGCCCCACTGGCGCAGCGCCTTGAGGTCGTCCAGCGACAGCGGGTAGCCGGACAGGAAGAGCTGGATGTAGAGCGTCAGGCTGGAGTGGCCGGCGGAGAGCACGAACCGGTCGCGTCCGGCCCAGTTCGGGTCGGCGGGGTTGTGCCGCATGACCCGGTTGAAGAGCAGGTACGCCGCGGGGGCGAGGCTCATCGCCGTCCCCGGGTGGCCGTTGCCGGATTTCTCCACGGCGTCCATGGCCAGCACGCGGACCGTGTCGACGGCCCTGCGGTCGAGGTCGGACCAGTTGAGAGGGGGAAGCTCGGGTCGGTTGGCAGCCACGATGGTTGTGCTCCTCGGCAGATGGGCGGAACCCTCACTGATGACCCTATCGAGCGGTGCTAAACGTCCGCCCGGGGATCTCAGCATGCTGTTCTGTACGGATCGCGGACGTTCGGTCGTTCAACCCCAGGTGTGACGGCTCGCACCGTTGCCGGGTCCACGGGGCAGCGAAAACGACGCCGCGTAGTGTGTGGGGCGGTGTGTGGACCTCGAAGGGTCCGGGCCGAACGACCTCCCCCGCCGATGCCGGAAGGTGGCAATCCGTGAGCACGATCACCGAGCGCCCCGTCAGCAATCCTGCCGGGCAGCCGCCGGTGGGCACGGTGGCGGAGGCGCCGGCGAGCGGCCGGCGGGACGTACGCGCCGTGGTGGCGGCGTACGTGACGCTGACCAAGCCGCGGATCGTCGAGCTGCTGCTGGTCACCACCGTGCCGGCGATGATGCTGGCCCACGGCGGGATGCCGTCGCTGTGGCTGGTCGCCGTGGTGCTTGTCGGCGGGTCGCTCGCGGCCGGCGCGGCGAGCGTCATCAACTGCTACATCGACCGCGACATCGACCAGCTCATGCGGCGCACCAAGCGCCGCCCGCTGCCCACGCACACCGTGTCGCCGCGCAGCGCGCTGATCTTCGGCCTGGTGCTGGCCGCCGTGTCGGTGGCGTTGATGGCGGTGGCGACGAACTGGCTGGCGACGGTGCTGACGGTGGCCGCGATCGCCTACTACGACCTGGTCTACACGCTGTGGCTGAAGCGCACGACGGCGGCCAACACGTTCTGGGGCGGCATCTGCGGCGCCGCGCCGGTGCTGATCGGCTGGGCCGCTGTCACCGGCTCGCTGGCGCCGGCCGCGTGGGGCCTGTTCGCCGTGGTCTTCTTCTGGCAGATGCCGCACTTCTACGCGCTGGCCATCAAGTACAAGGCCGACTACGCCCGCGCCGGGGTGCCGATGCTGCCGGTGGTGGCCTCGGTGCGGCGGGTCAACGCCGAGATCATCGGCTTCTCGTGGCTCACGGTGCTCTCCTCGCTGGCGGTCTGGCCGCTGGGGATGAGCCCGATCTACGGGGTGACGGCGCTCGTGGTCGGCGGGATCTTCCTGGTCGAGGCGCACAAGCTGTGCCGGCGCGCGACGCGCGGCGAGGCGGTCAAGCCGATGCGGCTGTTCCACTGGTCGACCACGTACCTGACCATCCTGTTCGCCGCCGTCGCGCTCGACGCGCTCCTCTGACCCGGCCGTCCGGCGGTTCATCAGAAATTTTTTTCGGGCATCCTCGGACGGGTGCAACCTGGACAGATTGTGACGATCCTGCCTGCCTGTTTTGCCCGCCTATAAGCGACATGTGCGGGCAAATTACCTGTGCTTCTTCTTAAACCGATGGGTAATTGGCATCACATTCAGTTCATGGTTCTCGCACATCCGGGTGGAACTCTGCTTAGGCTTCGCGTCATGGCAGATGGTTCCGATACGACGCTGACGGCTGACAAGACCGCCGAGCAGGCCCCCAACGGCCTGGTCGCGGGCATCAAGTCGTTCGCCGCCGGGCACGGCGGCGCGAAGGCGGTCATCGAGTACGTCGGCAAGCGCGGCGCACGGATCGTCCTCGTGGGTTCCGACGGGGCATGGGCAGACCAGTTCGCCGACGGCACCGACGTCGCGCGGCAGGCCTGCGCCAAGGCCGGGGTCGACGTGGAGAACGCCTGGGAGCGTGAACTGATGGACCAGATGCGTCCGAGCAACGACCTGTGGCGGTCGATGGCCCGGCGCACGATGGCCCGTTGACATACACCGAATGACCAACCACCACCAGTCGACCCGGGGGAGACCCCGGGTCGCTTTCGTCACCTGCGCCGAGCTGCCCGACCTCGACCCGGACGACCGGCTCGCGCTCGGCCCGCTCGCCGCCCGCGGCGTCACCACCGAGATCGCGGTCTGGGACGACCCGGCAGTCGACTGGTCCGGGTACGACCTCGTCGTGCTCCGCTCCCCGTGGGACTACGCGCGGCGGCGGAACGAGTTCGTGGCCTGGGCGCGTACCGTGCCGGCCCTGGTCAACCCGGCCGACGTGGTCGCCTGGAACACCGACAAGCGCTACCTGTCCGAGCTGTCCGCCGCCGGAGCGCCCACCGTCCCGACGGAATGGGTCGAGCCGGGCCGGGTGTGGGCGCCACCGGCCGGGGGCGAGTACGTGATCAAGCCGGCGGTCAGCGCGGGCAGCCAGGACACCGGCCGCTACGACCTGACCGACGCGCAGCACCGCGAGCTGGCGGTGGCCCACGTGCGGCGGCTCTCCGACGCCGGGCGGGTCGCCATGGTCCAGCCGTACCTCGACGCGGTGGACACCGCCGGGGAGACCGCGCTGCTGTTCCTGGCCGGCCCCGGCGGCCTGGCGTTCAGCCACGCGATCCGCAAGGGCCCGATGCTGACCGGGCCGGACCTCGGCGAGGCCGCGCTCTACAAGGAGGAGCGGATCGACGCCCGCGCCGCCACGGCGGAGCAGCGCGCGGTGGCCGAGAAGGTGCTCGCGGTGGTGCCCGGCGGCCCGGAGCGGCTGCTCTACGCCCGCGTCGACCTGATCCCCGGTCCCGGCGGCGAGCCCGTGCTGGTCGAGCTGGAGCTGACCGAGCCGAGCCTGTTCGTCGGGTACGCCGACGGCGCCCCGGACCGCCTCGCCGACGCGGTGCTCACCCACCTGGCCCGCCGCTGAGGCCGCCGGCCGGCTGACCGCGACGCTCAGTCGCGGTCGCTGTGGTTACGGGCCCAGCGGCCGCCGATCGGCGGCGTGTCCAGCCGCAGCGCGGCCTCGGTGCCGGCCAGGTCGTTGTCCTCGAACGCGCAGGAGACGCAACTGCCCGCCTCGGTGACCCAGATGCCGTACGCCTGGGTGTCGGCGTCCCGGTGCCAGATCCGGTTGCCGCGCACGGTGGCCGAGTCGAACGGCGCGGCGATCGTGATGCCGCCGCACGCCGGCGGAGCATCAGGCAGCTCGTACGCCGTGCCGGGCCCCGGCGTGGCCGCGCTCCAGCCGGTGGAGCCGTCCGGGCGTACCTCGGCCAGGGAGAGCCGGTCGGCGCTGTTGTCGGACACCACGGCGTCGCGGGAGCCGACCCGGACCACCTTTCCCCGGTGACCGCCGGGCGGCCAGTGCGCGTTGCCGTCGGTGACCTCGCGCGGGCCGTAGCGCACCGCGTCGCCGGAGCCGGAGCAGGCCGGCGCGGACCGGCGGCCGTTGTCCCGGATCCGGTTGCCGACGATCGACGTGTCCAGCATCGGCCTGTCGATCCGGATGCCGTCCAGCGCGTTCTCGCGGATATCGTTGTCCTGGATCACCACGTCGGCCGCCGCGCCCCGGTAGCCGTGGCCCAGGTCGTGCTCGTGGTAGCCGAAGCCGCCGTTGCGGCTGATCCGGTTGCCCTGCACCGCGTACGGGCCGGGGGTGTTGCCCATGCTGATGCCGTCACCGACGTTGGAGTCGATCACGCAGCCGGTGAGCAGGCCACCGCGCCCGGCCACCCCGGCGGTGCCGTTGCCGGACACGTCGAAGCCGGCCTCCAGGTTGTTGGTCATGGTGCAACCGGAGACGATCAGCCCGTCCGCGCCCCAGTCGGAGATGCCGAACCGGTTGGCCTGGCTGTGGCAGCCGATGATCCGGATGCCGCGCGGCGGGGTCCAGTAGTCCTTCTGCAGCTCCAGGAAGATGCCGTTGGTGCCGTTGCCGATTGTGGTGCAGTTGGTGATGGTGAGGCGTTCCACGTCGCCCCAGCCGCCGATGCCGACGCCGATCCCGGCGCCGCCCATCTGGTCCTCGTTGTCCAGCCGGCCGCAGCCCACCGCGACCACGCCGTCGATCAGGCTGTCCTGGAGGAAGTCGCAGCCCAGCCCGGTCGCCCCGGTGTGGTGGATGTAGAGGTTGCGGAACACGCCGCGCACCACGTACTGCAGGCCCAGCCCCTTGGCCAGGTAGTCGTACGCGGTCTGGGCGACGCCGGAGCCGTCGATCTCGAAGTCGGCGAACGTGCAGTCGGTGATGTGCCGGTCCCGCTCCGCGCCGTGCTGCACGGTGGTCCAGAACGCGAGCGGGACCGGCGCGCTGCGGTTGCCCTCGTTGCTGAGCAGGAAGCGGGTCGCCGCCGGTCCGGCGCCGAGCAGCGAGACCCCGCTGCGCCAGACGGTGCCGGCGTCGCGGATCGAGTACAGGCCGGGCGGGCAGTAGATCACCCGCGCGCGGCCGTCGGCGTCGTAGCCGGTGCCGAGGTGGTCCACCAGCGCCGCCAGTGCGGGCTGGTCGTTCGTGACCCCGTCGCCGGTGAGGCCGTGCTCGCGGGCGTCGCACCACAGCGGCGCCCCGGCGACCGGGGTCAGCCGCTGCGGGGCGGTGGTGGCGAGGCTCTTGCGCGACACGGGGAGCTCCCCTCGGGCGGGCGGTCGGTGGCCCGGACCGCTTTCCCGCTCCCGCCGCGCGGTAACGCCCGCTCAGGCGGCGGCGCCCACCCGTTCGGCGACCGGCTCGGCCGGGGCCTGCGGGGCGGCCGGCAGCCGCTCGCGGGTCGACCAGAGCACGCCCAGCGTGGCCAGCAGCACCAGGCAGGAGCCGAGCATGTGCGCGCCGACCAGCACGGCGGGCAGGTGGGTGAAGTACTGGACGAAGCCGATCACGCCCTGGCCCAGCTCGACCGCGATCAGCACCGCGGCGGCCCGCGCCGCCCGCGCCGCGCCGACCGCCCGGAACGCGAAGTACAGCGCCACCGACAGGCCGATCAGCAGGAAGACGCTGTCGGCGTGCACCTGGGAGATCGCCGCCGGGTCCAGGCCGTTGCGAGCCGCGCCGTGGTCTCCGGCGTGCGGTCCGCTGCCTGTCACCCACGTGCCGACCACCAGCACCGAGGCGCTGACCACGGTGGTGATCCAGGCGAGGGTACGCAGCGGTCCCGGCACCGTCGGCGCCACCGGCCCGTCCGGGTCCTTGATCCGCCGCCAGAGCGCGTACGCGGCGGCGATCACCGCCATCGAGGCGAGGAAGTGCAGCCCGACCACCCACGGGTTGAGGTTGGTGAGCACCGTGATGCCGCCGATGACCGCCTGGGCCGGGATGCCGAACAGCACGCCCAGCGCGAGCGGGAGCAGCCCGCGGCGGCGGGGGCGGTGGGCCAGCACGGCCAGCACCACGGCGAGCGCGATGATGCCCACCGCGAACGTGAGCAGCCGGTTGCCGAACTCGATCACCCCGTACACGCCCATCTCGGGCGTGGTGACGTACGAGTCCTCGGTGCACCGCGGCCAGGTGGGGCAGCCGAGGCCGGACGCGGTGAGCCGGACGGCCCCGCCGGTGACCACGATCGCGACGTTCGCGATGATCGAGGCGAGCGCGAGGCGGCGCAACAGCGTGGCGGAGACCGGAAACCGGACGGATCGCTTCACGTAGCGAATCCTACGCACCGTAGTTGATCCCGATCGGGTGACTCCGGCACCCCGGTGGTCGGAATCACCGGACCCCGGGTTTGCGGGCCCTCGGCGAATTACGTAACGTTGGCGTTGTGAAAAACGCGGCGGCGCTCTCCCGAACGCCGGTGACCGGTCCGGTCGCCGGTGGTTCGCGCGCACGTCGCGGCGTACGGCCCGGCGAGCGGGAGACCGTTCCGGCCGACCTGTCGACCCGCGACCGGGTCACCCAGTTGCTGCTGGAGCGTGGTCCCACCACCGCCGCGCAGCTCGGCACGGCGCTCGGTCTGAGCCCGGCCGCGATCCGCCGCCACCTCGACGCGATGCTCGCCGACGGTGACGTGGTCGCCCGCGACCAGACCGTCCGCGGCAGTCGCGGGCGCGGTCGCCCGGCCAAGGTCTTCGCGCTCACCGAGGCGGGCCGCGGTCGCTGCGGCACCCACCACTACGACAACATGGCCACCGCCGCGCTGCGGTGGATCGCCCGCACCGGCGGCACCGAGGCGGTCGCGGCGTTCGCGGCCGAGCAGGTCTCCGCGCTGGAGACCCGCTGCCGGGCGGCCATGGAGGACGCCGGAGACGCCCCGCTCGCGCGGGCGGAGGCACTCGCCGGTGCGCTGACCGCCGAGGGTTACGCTGCCAACGCGTCCACGATCGCCTCCGGCGGCCAGCTCTGCCAGCACCACTGCCCGGTGGCGCACGTGGCCGCCGAGTTCCCTCAGCTGTGCGAGGCCGAGACCGAAGTGATCTCCCGTCTGGTCGGCACTCACGTACAGCGCCTGGCCACCATCGCGCACGGCGACGGCGTGTGCACCACGCACATTCCCGCCCAGTCCGGTTCCACCGTCACCACTGTGAGGACAGATAGATGACCGAGCAGATCGTTCAGCCCCTGACCCAGGAGGAGCAGCTCGCCGCCCTCGGTCGTTACGAGTACGGCTGGGCCGACCCCGACGTCGCCGGGGCGTCCGCCCAGCGTGGCCTCAGCGAGGCGGTGGTGCGCGACATCTCGGCCAAGAAGAACGAGCCGGCCTGGATGCTCGACCTGCGGCTCAAGGGCCTGCGGCTGTTCGGCCGCAAGCCGATGCCGAACTGGGGCGCCGACCTCACCGGGATCGACTTCGACAACATCAAGTACTTCGTGCGGTCCACCGAGAAGCAGGCCACCTCCTGGGAGGACCTGCCCGAGGACATCAAGAACACCTACGACAAGCTCGGCATCCCCGAGGCGGAGAAGCAGCGCCTGGTCGCCGGCGTCGCCGCGCAGTACGAGTCCGAGGTCGTCTACCACCAGATCCGTGAGGACCTGGAGGAGCAGGGCGTCGTCTTCCTGGACACCGACACCGCGCTCAAGGAGCACGAGGACCTGTTCAAGGAGTACTTCGGCACTGTCATCCCGGTCGGCGACAACAAGTTCGCCGCGCTGAACACCTCCGTCTGGTCCGGTGGCTCGTTCATCTACGTGCCGAAGGGCGTGCACGTGGACATCCCGCTGCAGGCCTACTTCCGGATCAACACGGAGAACATGGGCCAGTTCGAGCGGACGCTGATCATCGTCGACGAGGGCGCGTACGTGCACTACGTCGAGGGCTGCACCGCGCCCATCTACTCCTCCGACTCGCTGCACAGCGCCGTCGTGGAGATCATCGTCAAGAAGAACGCCCGGTGCCGGTACACGACCATCCAGAACTGGTCGAACAACGTTTACAACCTGGTCACCAAGCGCGCCGTGTGCCACGAGGGCGCGACCATGGAGTGGGTCGACGGCAACATCGGCTCCAAGGTCACCATGAAGTACCCGGCGGTCTACATGACCGGCGAGCACGCCAAGGGCGAGGTGCTCTCGGTGGCGATGGCCGGCGAGGGCCAGCACCAGGACGCCGGCGCCAAGATGGTGCACGCCGCGCCGCACACCTCCTCGACCATCGTGTCGAAGTCGATCGCCCGGGGCGGCGGCCGCACCTCGTACCGGGGTCTGGTGCAGGTGCTGGAGGGCTCGACCAGCAGCAAGAGCACCGTCAAGTGCGACGCGCTCCTGGTCGACACGATCTCCCGCTCCGACACCTACCCGTACGTCGACATCCGCGAGGACGACGTGTCGATGGGGCACGAGGCGACCGTCTCCAAGGTCAGCGAGGACCAGCTCTTCTACCTGATGAGCCGGGGCCTGAGCGAGGACGAGGCGATGGCGATGATCGTGCGCGGCTTCATCGAGCCGATCGCCAAGGAGCTCCCGATGGAGTACGCGCTGGAGCTCAACCGCCTGATCGAGCTGCAGATGGAGGGCGCGGTCGGCTGACGCCGGCTGCCCGCCCTCCGCCTCACCTGACACCTCGTCGTAGAACAGACCAAGGAAGAGATGACTACCCAGGCTTCCGCGCCGCCCACGACCAAGTCGCAGGCGCTCCGCTCGTACGACGTCGCCGACTTCCCGGCCCTCACCGGCCTGGAGGAGGAGTGGCGCTTCACCCCGCTCAAGCGCCTGCGTGGCCTGACCGGGTCGGCGCAGGGCGCGACCGGCACGGTCCGGCACGAGTACGGTGACCTGCCCGAGGGCGTCACAGTCGACCGGATCGGCCGGGACGATCCCCGGGTGGGCAGCGTGCTCACCCCGTTCGACCGGATCAGCGCGCTGGCGTACGGCGGGGCCGACGGCGCGCTGCTGGTGCGCGTCGACCGCGACGCGGTGGTGGAGGCGCCGGTGCGCCTGCGGGTGGTCGGCGAGAACGCCGACGCACCCGCCTTCGGTCACACGTTCGTCGAGGTGGACCGGTTCGCCGAGGCCACAGTGGTGGTCGAGCACGTCGGCTCGGCCACGCTGGCCGACAACGTCGAGGTGACTGTGGGCGACGGGGCGAAGCTGACTCTGGTCACCGTCGCCGACTGGGCCGACGACGCGGTGCAGGCGCAGCACCTCAAGGTGCGGCTGGGCCGCGACGCCCGGATCCTGCACGTGCAGGTGAGCCTCGGCGGCGACCTGGTCCGGCAGTACACGTCGGTGGAGTACACCCAGCGTGGCGGTGAGGCCGAGCTGTACGGCGTCTACTTCGCCGACTCCGGCCAGCACCTGGAGCACCGGCAGCTGGTCGACCACACCGTGCCGGACTGCCGCAGCAACGTCGGCTACCGGGGCGCGCTGCAGGGCGACGACGCGCACACGGTCTGGGTCGGCGACGTGCTGATCCGCGCCGAGGCCACCGGCACCGACACGTACGAGATCAACCGGAACCTGCTGCTCACCGACGGCGCGCGGGCCGACTCCGTACCCAACCTGGAGATCGAGACCGGCGAGATCGCTGGCGCCGGGCACGCCAGCGCGACCGGCCGGTTCGACGACGAGCAGCTGTTCTACCTGATGGCCCGGGGCATCCCGGAGGCCGAGGCGCGGCGCCTGGTGGTGCGCGGCTTCTTCGCCGAGCTGATCAACAAGATCCCGGTCGAGGACCTGCGCGAGCGCCTCGGCGACGCCATCGAGGCGCGGCTGGCCAAGGCGGGCGCCTGATGCTCAAGATCTGCTCCACCGAGGACGTGCCGAAGGGCACCGCGATCAGCGCCGACGTGGACGGCGTGCAGGTCGCGATCGTGCACGGCGAGGACGACGTGTTCTACGCGGTGCACGACGAGTGCTCGCACGCGGCGGTGGCGCTGTCCGAGGGCGAGGTCGAGGGCTGCACGCTGGAATGCTGGCTGCACGGATCCCGTTTCGACCTGCGTACCGGTGAGCCCACCGGGCTGCCCGCCACCGAACCCGTACCCGTCTATCCCGTCGAAGTCCGCGACGGCGACATCTACCTTTCCGTGGACGGCGACGGCCGTCCGCTGCCGAGCAATGGAGTGACCCGCTGATGAGCACCCTGGAGATCCGCGACCTGAAGGTGTCGGTCAAGCTGCCCGAGGGTGAGCTCAAGCCGATCCTGCACGGTGTCGACCTGACCGTGCGCTCCGGCGAGACGCACGCCATCATGGGCCCGAACGGCTCCGGCAAGTCCACCCTGGCGTACTCGATCGCCGGCCACCCGAAGTACGAGATCACCGGCGGTGAGGTGACCCTCGACGGCGAGGACGTGCTGTCCATGTCCGTCGACGAGCGGGCCCGCGCCGGTCTCTTCCTGGCCATGCAGTACCCGGTCGAGGTCCCCGGCGTGTCGGTGGCCAACTTCCTGCGTACCGCCAAGACCGCCCTCGACGGCGAGGCGCCGAAGCTGCGCACCTGGGCCGGCGAGCTGCGCGGCGCCATGGAGAAGCTCCAGATGGACCCGGCGTTCGCCCAGCGCAACGTCAACGAGGGCTTCTCCGGCGGCGAGAAGAAGCGGCACGAGATCGTGCAGCTGGAGCTGCTCAAGCCGAAGATGGCCATCCTCGACGAGACCGACTCCGGCCTGGACGTGGACGCGCTGCGCGTGGTCAGCGAGGGCGTGAACCGGGTGCGCGACACCGGCGACACCGGCCTGCTGCTGATCACCCACTACACGCGCATCCTGCGCTACATCAAGCCGGACTTCGTGCACGTCTTCGTGGCCGGCCGGATCGTCGAGCAGGGCGGCCGCGAGCTGGCCGACAAGCTCGAGGAAGAGGGCTACGAGCGGTACGTCGCCGGGGCCGGCGCGGCGCGGGCCTGAGACACCGACATGACCTCGATGGCCATCCCGGCGGGCATGCCGCAGTACGACGACGTGCCGCGCTTCGACGTGGCGAAGGTGCGCGCCGACTTCCCGATCCTCGACCGGGAGGTGAACGGCCACCCGCTGGTCTACCTGGACAGCGCGAACACCTCGCACAAGCCACGGCAGGTGCTCGACGTGCTCGCCGAGCACTACGCGCTGCACAACGCCAACGTGTCGCGCTCGGTGCACACGCTGGGCACCGAGGCGACCGAGGCGTACGAGGGCGCGCGGGCGAAGATCGCCGCGTTCATCAACGCGCCGAGCGTCGACGAGGTGGTGTTCACCAAGAACTCCACCGAGGCGATCAACCTCGTGGCGTACGCGTTCTCCAACGCCTCGCTGCGCGCGGACGCCGACCCGCGGTTCCGGCTGGGCCCCGGCGACGAGATCGTGATCTCCGAGATGGAGCACCACTCGAACATCGTCCCGTGGCAGTTGCTGGCCGAGCGTACCGGCGCGACGCTGCGCTGGTTCCCGGTCACCGACCAGGGCCGGCTCGACGAGTCCGGCCTGGACGACCTGGTCACCGAGCGGACGAAGATCGTGTCGCTGGTGCACATGTCGAACATCCTCGGCACCGTCAACGCCACCGCGCGGATCACCGCGCGGGTCCGTGAGGTCGGCGCGCTGCTGCTGCTTGACTGCTCGCAGTCGGTGCCGCACATGCCGATGGACGTGGTCCAGTACGACGCGGACTTCATCGTCTTCACCGGGCACAAGATGTGCGGTCCGACCGGCGTCGGCGTGCTCTGGGGCCGGGGCGAGCTGCTCGCCGCGATGCCCCCGGTGATGGGCGGCGGCTCGATGATCGAGACGGTGACGATGGCCGGCTCGACGTTCGCCGCGCCGCCGGCCCGGTTCGAGGCGGGCACGCCGCCGATCGCCGAGGCGGTGGCGCTCGGCGCGGCGGTGGACTACCTCACCGCGATCGGCATGCCGGCCATCCAGTGGCACGAGAAGGAGCTGACGGCGTACGCGCTCGACGCCCTCGCCACGGTGCCGGGCCTGCGGATCTTCGGTCCGACCGTGCCGGTCGGCCGGGGCGGGACGATCTCGTTCGCGCTCGGTGACGTGCACCCACACGACGTCGGGCAGGTGCTCGACTCGCTCGGCGTGCAGGTGCGGGTGGGACACCACTGCGCCAAGCCGGTGTGCACCCGCTTCGGGGTGCCGGCCACGACGCGGGCGTCGTTCTACCTCTACACCACCACCGCGGAGATCGACGCCCTGGTGGCGGGTCTGGAGCGGGTGCGGAAGGTGTTCGAGTGATGCAGCTCGAGTCTCTGTACCAGGAGATCATCCTGGACCACTACAAGCACCCACAGGGCCGCGGCCTGCGGGAGGCCACGGACCCGGCTGCCCGGGTCGGCGAGGCGCACCACGTCAACCCGACCTGCGGCGACGAGATCACCGTACGGGTGGCGACCGACGGCAGCGTGTTCACCGACATCTCGTACGACGGGATGGGCTGCTCGATCAGCCAGGCTTCGGCGAGCATCCTGCACGAGTTGCTGCGCGGCAAGGCGGCGGGCGACGCCGCCGTGGTGCACGGGGCGTTCGTGGAGTTGATGTCCGGGCGGGGCCAGGTCACGCCGGACGAGGACGTGCTCGGTGACGGGGTGGCGTTCGCGGGTGTCGCGCGCTACCCGGCCCGGGTCAAGTGCGCGCTGTTGTCGTGGATGGCGTTCAAGGACGCCGCGGCACGCGCCGGGGTGGGCGTGAGCCCGGAGGTGAAGGCATGAGCGACGAGAACATGACTCCCGAGGCCGGCGCGGTGGCCACCGACGGCGCGGCCGTCAACGGGGCTGTTGCTGACGGCGCGGCCGTCAACGGGGCTGTTGCCGGCGGCGCGGCCGCGGGCGCGGCCGCGCCGGCCGGCGGCAAGGCCGCGATCGGCGACATCGAAGAGGCGATGAAGGACGTCGTCGACCCCGAGCTGGGCATCAACGTGGTCGACCTCGGTCTGGTGTACGGCGTCCACGTCGACGACGACAACGTCGCCACCCTGGACATGACGCTCACGTCGGCTGCCTGCCCGCTGACCGACGTGATCGAGGACCAGGCGCGGCAGGCGCTGACCACCGGTCCCGGTGGCGGCCTGGTGAACGACATCCGGATCAACTGGGTCTGGCTGCCGCCGTGGGGCCCCGACAAGATCACCGACGAGGGGCGCGACCAGCTCCGCTCGCTCGGCTTCAACGTCTGACCGTTCCCCGTTCCCCGCTCACCGCCACGGGCGCGGCGCTCCTGCCAGAGGAGTGCCGCGCCCGCGGCGTCTCTCCAGCACCCTCACCGGCGCCCGCGCGTCGGCTCAGGTTGTAGATCTTGGAACGAAACGGCCGCCAGGGGGTCCCTTCGCTTCCAAGATCTCGCCCGTCTCCAATGCTGGGATTCAGCTCCCTCATTCTGGGATGTCGCGATACGGCGACGAGATCTTGGTACGAAACGGCCCTCATAGGGGCCCTCATAGGGGCCGTTTCGTACCAAGATCTCCAGCCCAGCCCAGCCCAGCCCAGCCCAGCCCAGCCCAGCCCAGCCCAGCCCAGCCCAGCCCAGCCCAGCCCAGCCCAGCCCAGCCCAGCCCAGCCCAGCC
>NZ_JBEZGA010000003.1:106063-158715 GCF_040649715.1 Micromonospora sp. NPDC048887
CCAGGAAACGGGTGGCGGGGTGGGGGAGCGGGGCGCAGGATTGGCGGGTGATCGAGGCGTACCCGAAGCAGGCTCCTGTCCGTGCGGCCAGCGCCGTGCGCCGACAGCGCACCCTGCCGCCGGTCGCCTCGCCGCACCTTCCGTCGTCGTGACCGGGGCGTTCCTCGCCGGCCTGGTCGCCGGTTACGGCGTCGCCATCCCGGTCGGTGCGATCGCGATCCTCATCCTCGGGCTCAGCGCCCGTACATCCTTCCGCGTCGGTGCGGGGGCGGCGCTCGGCGTGGCGAGCGCCGACGGTCTCTACGCGGCGGTCGCGGCTCTCGGCGGCACCGCGGTGGCGAGCGGCCTCGCGCCGTTCGCGGGTTCGCTGCGATTGCTCGCCGCGGGCGTGCTGCTGGTCCTCGCCGGCCTCACCGCCTGGCGCGCCCTGCGCCCGCCGGTCACGACCCCCGAGCCGAGCGTGCGGGGTGGTCTGGACACGCCGGTGCGGGCGTTCGGCGCGGTGCTCGCGTTGACCCTGCTCAACCCGGCCACAGTGGTCTACTTCGTGGCGCTCGTCCTCGGCCGGGGCGACGTGCTCGGCCCTGGTCCGGCGGGCGCGGCCGTCTTCACGGCCGGGGTGTTCCTGGCCTCGGCCAGTTGGCAGTTGCTGATCGCCGGGGGCGGCTCGCTGATCGGCCGGGCCCTCACCGGGCCCCGCGCGCGGCGGGTCACCGCGCTGCTGTCCAGCGTCATCGTCGCGGGCCTCGCGGTCGCCACGCTGCTCGGTGTGTGACCGGCGTGGACATGCCCGTGTGTCAGCCGGATTGCGGACCGGTTCATGATCCGTTACCGGGGGATCGGCCGAAACGGCAGTTCCGGACGGCGGAAAGATCCATTGATGGTCCCGCATCCGACCAAAGGTGTTCTCGGCCGTCAGGTCGGCCGGCTCTGTCCTCGGAAGCGCGGATCCCGCGTGCCGGGACGACGCGGATCACCGTCCAGGTAGAACCGCATCCACCTTCCGGGTGATGTCCGCGGTCGCGGGTGGTCCTAGGGTCACGGAACAATCCGTGGGCCGTACACGTACGTCCGGTCATCCCCGCCGGTCGTATGGCAGTCCATACTCGACCCAGCAGGGAGAAGACTTGAGGATCACCCTGTGGCGTCCGCCGCGCGACCGGCAACTCGCCGGTCGGCCTGGGCGCGGACGGACCGCTGCCCTCCTCGTCGCCGCGCTCGCCGCCGCGACGCTTCCCGTTCTCGCGGCGCCCGCGCCCGCCTCCGCCGCACCCGGCGTCCACGGACCGTGGCAGAAGGTGGACGGCAAGCCGGCCGCCACCAAGGCGGGGCGCAAGGCCGCCGTCAAGGCCAAGCGGCTGGCCGCGTACAAGCTGGACCGCGGCACCATGAAGGGCCTGCTCGACAAGGCGCCCGCCGAGAAGCGCGTGGCGGTGGCCCGCGTGGCGAAGCAGGTCGTGTCGCTGCCCGCTCCGGACGGCACGTTCCAGCGTTTCGAGCTGGTCGACTCACCGGTCATGGAGGCCGGCCTGGCCGCCAAGCACCCGGAGATCACCACGTACGCCGGCAAGGGTCTGGACGACCCGGCGGCGACCGTCCGCGCGGACCTCACCCCGCTCGGGTTCCACGCGTCGGTCCGGTCGGCCAAGGGCAACTGGTACATCGACCCGTACTACCAGCGCGACCAGAGCCTCTACGCGAGCTACTTCGCCCGCGACCTGGAGCACCCGGAGGGCGAGTTCGTCGAGCGTGAGGACGTCACGCAGGAGGCGCACGCGCTGGCCGGGGAGATCGCCACGGCGGAGGTTCCGGCCGGGCCGCTGGTGAAGCTGCGCACCTACCGGGTGGCGCTGGTGACCGACCCGTCGTACGCCACCTACTTCGGCGCGGAGAACGTCACCGCCGCGAAGGTGACGCTGATGAACCGGGTCACCCAGATCTACGAGGACGAGACCGCGATCCGGCTCGTGCTGATCAACGACACCGACAAGACCAACCTGAACACGCCGGCCCTGGCCACCGAGCCGAACGGCCCGTGCGGCGCGGCGGCCTGCTTCACGCCGGCGCAGCTCACCTCGTGCGGCAGCGGCACGCTCAGCCGTAACCGGATCGTGCTCGGCCAGCTGGTCGGCGCGAGCAACTACGACGTGGGCCACATCGGCCTTGGCGTCAACGGCGGCGGCGTGGCCAGCCTCGGCGTGATCGGCGGCAACGGCAAGGCGCAGGGCTGCACCGGCCTGCCGACGCCGGTCGGCGACTTCTACGCGGTCGACTACGTCTCGCACGAGATGGGTCACCAGTTCGCCGGCAACCACACCTTCAACGGCACCCAGTACAACTGCTCGGGCGGCAACCGCAGCGCGGCCAACTCGTACGAGCCGGGCAGCGGCTCGTCGATCATGGCGTACGCGGGTATCTGCCAGCAGGACAACCTCCAGCCGCACAGCGACCCGTACTGGTCGCACCGCAGCTACACCGAGATCACCAACTACGTGACCTCGAACCGCCCGGCGATCAACGAGGTGCAGACCGTCTCGCTGTACGGGTTCGACGCCGACGGTGAGTCCTTCACCGTCCGCTACGCGGGCAACGACTCGGCGCCGATCGTGCGGGGCGTCAACTACACCACCGCCGGCATCAAGGCGGCCGTCGAGGGCATCGCCGGCTGGCCGGCCGGCGCGACCGTCACGGTGGCCGCGTTCGGTGGCAGCGGCGCGCTCAACGACAACGGCTTCCAGGTGACCTTCGGCGGCACGCTGGCGACCACGAACGTGGCGTCGCTGGAGCTGACGAACGTCTCCGGCGCCTCCGGCTTCGTCGGCGAGACGGCCAAGGGCGGCGCCATCGACAACGGCGGCTGGCTGGTCGAGGAGACCGGCAACCACGCCCCGGTGGTCACCGTGCCGGACACCGTCACCATCCCGGTGCGTACGCCGTTCGCGCTGACCGGCAGCGCCACCGACGCCGACGACGACACCGTGACGTACCTGTGGGAGCAGAACGACAGGGGCGCCTCGGCCGGCACCGCGCTGGTGAACAACACGAAGGTGAACGGTCCGCTGTTCCGGGTGTTCGGCGAGGCGGCGATCGTGTCGCCGACCGACACGCTGAAGTACCACTCGCCGGGCCTGAACTCGGTCACCACCGACTCGACCCGGGTCTTCCCGGACATGCGGCAGATCCTGGCCGGCAACACCAACGCCGCGACCGGCGCCTGCCCGGCCGCTCCGGCGCCCCCGGCCACCGGTGGCGCGTCGAACGTGCCGGCCGAGCTGGTGGACTGCTACTCCGAGTTCCTGCCCACCCGCGACTGGGTCGGCATGGCCGGCGACCGGACCCTGCACTTCAAGCTCACCGCCCGGGACGGGCGGCTGGGTGGCGGCGGCATCGGCAGCGCCGACGTCGCCGTGGTGCTGGCGCCGGACGCGGGCCCGTTCCTGGTGACCTCGCAGGACACCGCCGCCGTCCTGGACGGCGGCTCGACCCAGACCGTGACGTGGGACGTAGCCGGCACCGACGTGGCGCCGGTGAACGCCGCGCAGGTGAAGATCTCGCTGTCCGCCGACGGCGGGCAGACCTTCCCGTACGTGCTGGCCGAGCAGACCGCCAACACCGGCACCGCGACCGTGTCGCTGCCGAACGTGGCCACCGAGAAGGCCCGGATCAAGATCGAGGCGGTCGGTAACGTCTTCTTCGACGTCAACGACGCCGACTTCACGATCCGGTCCGCCCCGGTCGTCACCAGCACCGCCCCCGACGGTGGTGTGAGCGTGCAGTACAGCGACGCGCTCTCGCCGGCCGTCACCGTCACCGCCACCGACGGCGACACCGCCGGCGCGGACCTGAGCGCTGCGGCCACCGGGCTGCCCGCCGGCCTGTCCCTGGCCGTCACGAACACCTCCGCGACCGACGCCCGTCCGGGTACGCGTACCTGGGCGGTCGCCGGCACCACCACGGCGGCACCGGGTGACTACCCGGTCACCGTGACCGTGTCCGACGGCTCCGGGCTGACCGGCAGCACCTCGTTCACCGTCACCGTCGCCGCCGAGGACGCGGCGGTCAGCTGGGCCGGTGACACGCTGGTGAACACCGCGACCGGCGGCGCGTCCGGCACGGCGCTGCTGCGGGCCGTGGTCCGGGACGGCTCGGTGCTGCCCGGTGCCACGGACACCACGGCGGGCGACATCCGTACCGCCACCGTCACCTTCACCAAGGACGGCGTGACGCTCTGCACCGCCGCGCCGGCCCTGCTCGGCACGGCCACCACCAGCGCGTCCGCGGCGTGTGAGGCCACCCTGCCGAAGGGCACGCACACCGTCACCGCGACAGTGGGCGGCAACTACACGGGCAGCACCACCGCCCAGGTGACAGTGGCCGTCTCCGACGGTGGATTCCTCACCGGCGGCGGGGAGTTCACCGCCACCCGCTCGGCGGGAAGCTACCCGGCCGACGTGAACTCCACTGTCGAGGTGGAGCTGAACGCGAAGCCGGGTAAGGCGAACAAGGCCCCGTCGGGCAAGGCCGAGGTCGAGTTCCGCTCCGGCGGGAAGTCGTACACGATCAAGGCCGACACCGTCGACGCGCTGGGTGTCACCTCGGCGGGTAAGGTCGCCCAGGTGCGCTACCAGGCCGCCCTGTACGACAGCAAGGGCAAGCTGGTGTCCTCCGGCCTGACCCTGGCCGTGACGGTGACCGACCGGGGCGCCCCCGGTAGGAACGACAGCGTCGGGCTCACCCTGTGGAAGGGTGGCGCCCTGCTCCTGTCGTCGGACTGGACGGGCGGCGCGACCGCCGAGGTCAAGCTGAAGGGCGGCAACCTCACCGTCCACTGATCCACGCGGTAGACGCGGGAGGGCGCCGGCACGGTGTCCTCCCGCGTCGCGTCTCCCGGCCCGTCGATGGCGTACCGTCGGGCCATGAGCAGCCGACCCGCCGCCGGGGGCGGCCGGTGGGTCGAGGTCGACCCCGGCCGCGTCGCCCGCTGGGTCGAGGGCTTCACCGACCGGCACGGCCCGCCGACCACGACAGTCCAGGAGTACGGGCTGCTGCTCACCGCCCCGGACGGCGCCACCGCCGAGCTGCACACCCCGCCCGGCGCGAGCGCGTCGGCGGACGTACCCGGATTCGTCGTCTCCGCCACGGCGGCCCGCCGGCTCGGTCTGCTGCTGGCCCGCAAGGGCGCGGTCGCCCTCGGCGTCGCCGACGGCGCCGACCTGGTGGTCTCCAAGGTGGACACCCGGTACGTGCAGGGCCGTACCGCGGCGGGTGGCTGGTCCCAGCAGCGGTTCGCCCGGCGGCGGGACAACCAGGCCAAGGCCGCCCTGGGCGACGCGGCGGAGCTGGCAGTGCGTCTGCTGTTGCCGGAGGTGGGCACGCTCGCGGCGCTGGTGTGCGGCGGTGACAGGCGCGCGGTGGACACGGTGCTTGCCGACCGGCGGCTGGCCCCGCTGACGGCGCTGCGCGCGCCGCGCCTGCTGGACGTGCCGGAGCCCCGGCACGCGGTGCTGGTGGCCGCGGTCGCCGCCGCCCGGGCGGTCCACATCCTGGTCCGCTGAACAGGAAAGATCACCTCAAGACGGCGCAATCCCGTTCCCCGATGGTGCATCGAATCGACTCGATGCCTATCGTCGGTGTCACGAAGCCGGGTCTCCGGGCGACCCGCAGGGCAGCTTCGCCTCCGCCATCACGCGCCGACATCGTTGGGAGAGAACAACTTCATGAGCGGATATCAGGACGGCCGGCTGCGGGCCCGGTGGCGCCGTGCGACGAGGCTCCTCGTCGCGGCGGCGGCGATGAGCGCCGGAAGCCTCGTGCTCACCGCCACGCTGACAGCCGGCACGGCCAACGCGGCTCCGGTGCGGGGCGCCGCGCTCGCCGCGCCCACTGTCACCAGCGTCACCGCGGGCGGCGCGCACACCTGCGCGATCAGCACCGACGGGGGACTGTGGTGCTGGGGCTCCAACTACGCCGGCCAGCTCGGCGACGGCACCACCACCAACCGCAGCGCCCCGGCGCGGGTCGGCACCGCTACCTGGACCGGTGTCGACGGCGGCTCCGGGCACACCTGCGCGGTACGCACGGACGGCACGCTGTGGTGCTGGGGCTCGAACTTCCGGGGCCAGCTCGGCGACGGGACCACCACCAGCCGCAGCACCCCGGTGCAGGTCGGCACCGCGACCACCTGGGCCCGGGTCGACGCCGGCCCCCAGCACACCTGCGCGATCCGCACCGACGGCACGCTCTGGTGCTGGGGCTTCAACCGGACCACGCAGCTCGGCGTCGGCGCCTCGCCGTACGTCGCGAACACCCCGCTGCAGGTCGGCACGGCCACCGACTGGGTGAGCGTCTCGACCGGCTACGGGCACACCTGCGGTGTCCGCACCGGCGGCACGCTCTGGTGCTGGGGGTCCAGCTCGGACGGCCAGCTCGGGCTCGGCAACCTGGCACCCCAGACCGCGCCCGCGCAGGTCGGCACCGCCACCGGGTGGACCGGCGTGGCGGCCGGATACGCCCACACCTGCGGGATCCGCTCCGGCGCGCTGTGGTGCTGGGGTGAGAACGGATACGGCCAGCTCGGCGTGAGCGGCACCTACCGGACCGCGCCGGTGCAGATCGGCACCGCCACCACCTGGAACCGGATCGCCGCGAGCAGCGACACGAGCTGCGCGTCGCGTACCGACGGCACCCTGTGGTGCTGGGGCAAGAACTCGGCCGGGCAGGTGGGCGACGGCAGCACCACCCACCGGTCCGCGCCCGCCCAGGTCGGTTCCGCCACCAGCTGGACCGGCGGACTGGCGGTCACCGACCACGGCTGCGCGATCCGTACCGACGCCGGCCTGTGGTGCTGGGGCGACAACAGCGGTGGTCAGCTCGGTGACGGGACGACTGTCAACCGGTCCACTCCGGCTCAGGTGACCCTGCCGGCCTGACCGGCCCCGGAAACGACATCGGCCCGCACCGCCGGTCTGCGGCGGTGCGGGCCGATGCGCGGCGCGGGGATCAGGCCCCGGCGCCGAAGGTGTCGCAGGACTTCGGGTCGCCGGTGGTGAAGCCCTTGGTGAACCACTGCTTGCGCTGCTCGGAGCTGCCGTGGGTGAACTCGTCCGGGTTCACCGGCCGGCCGGAGCGCTGCTGGATGGCGTCGTCGCCGATCTTCTCGGCCGTGTCGATGGCCTGCGAGATGTCCTGCTCGGTGATGCTCTTGAAGATCTTCTGGCCCTGCTCGTCGGCGGTGCCGGTGGCGTTCTTCGCCCAGGCCCCGGCGTAGCAGTCGGCCTGCAGCTCCAGCTTCACCGAGAGCGCGTTCGCGCTCTGCGGGTCGCGCTGCTGCTGGCGGCGCATCTGCGCCTCGGTGCCGAGCAGGTCCTGCACGTGGTGGCCGTACTCGTGGGCAAGTACGTACGGCTGGGCGAACTCGCCCTCGGCGCCGAGCTGGTCGGCCAGCAGCTTGTAGAAGCTGAGGTCGATGTAGACCAGGTCGTCGGCCGGGCAGTAGAACGGGCCGACGCCGGAGTCGGCCGCGCCGCAGGCCGTGCTGACGTTCTGGCTGAAGAACACCGTCTTCGACGGCTTGTACTGCTCGCCGAACGCCTCCGGCATGGCGGTGCGCCAGTACGCCTGGATCGAGTTGACGTAGAGCGCGTTGCGGCAGTCGAGCTGCTTCAGCGCGTCCTGCGCCGAGCACTTCTGCTCCAGCGAGGTGTTGTCGCCCTGCTCGGAACCGCCGCCGTTGGTGGCGGCGTTGAGGCCGAAGCCGCCGCCCACCAGGGCGACGAGTACGGCGATGATGATGCCCACGATCCCGCCCCGGCCGCCGCCGATCGGGATCGGAATGCCCATCCCGCCGCCTCCGCCGGACCCTCGCCGGTCGTCCACCTGGCTGGTGTCGACCCGCGCGTTCTCGTTCAGCTCCATGTTGACCCCGATCACCGATGTGTCCGTATGTGGTGGTTGCGGTACCGGACCGGGTCCGGACGGCGGTTTCCGTACCCGATGATCTTGCACGGTAATCCGGGGGAGCGGGTCCGTGGGGCCCGGTACACTTGCCCCCGTGCTGCGCTGCGAAGGCTGAACGGCCCCGCGCCGACGGGAAATCACCACCCGCCGGCGCTTTCGCGTGCCCTGAGTCAGCCCTTCCGGACCCGAGAGCGAGTACTCCGAAATGATCACTGCCACCGGCCTGGAACTGCGTGCCGGTTCCCGGATCCTGCTGTCCGACACCACCCTGCGGGTGCAGCCGGGGGACCGGATCGGCCTGGTCGGCCGCAACGGCGCCGGCAAGACCACCACACTCAAGGTGCTCGCCGGTGAGGGCCAGCCGTACGCCGGCCAGATCGACCGGCGCAGCGCCATCGGCTACCTGCCGCAGGACCCGCGTACCGGTGACCTGGACGTCACCGGCCGGGACCGGGTGCTCTCCGCCCGCGGGCTGGACGTGCTCATGGCGCAGATGAAGGAGCTGGAGAACAAGCTCGCCGAGGGCGCCGACGACGAGCGGCTGGTCCGCCGCTACGGCGCGCTGGAGGACCAGTTCGCCTCGCTCGGCGGCTACGCGGCCGAGGCCGAGGCGGCCCGGATCTGCGCCAACCTCGGCCTGCCCGACCGGGCCCTGGCGCAGACCATCGGCACGCTCTCCGGCGGCCAGCGCCGCCGCATCGAGCTGGCCCGGATCCTGTTCCGCGACGCCGGGGAGAACGGCGGCGGCATCCTGCTGCTCGACGAGCCCACCAACCACCTCGACGCCGACTCGATCACCTGGCTGCGCGGCTTCCTCGGCAACCACAAGGGCGGCCTGATCGTGATCTCCCACGACGCCTCGCTGCTGGAGGCGGTGGTCAACAAGGTCTGGTTCCTGGACGCCACCCGGTCCGTGGTCGACACCTACAACCTGGGCTGGAAGGCGTACCTGGAGGCGCGGGAGACCGACGAGCGGCGCCGCCGCCGGGAGCGCGCAAACGCCGAGAAGAAGGCCGGCGCGCTGATGGCGCAGGCGGACAAGATGCGGGCCAAGGCCACCAAGACCGTCGCCGCGCAGAACATGGCCCGCCGCGCCGAGCGGCTGCTCTCCGGCCTGGACGAGGTCCGCGTCGCGGACAAGGTCGCCAAGGTACGGTTCCCGAGCCCCGCGCCGTGCGGCAAGACGCCGCTGACCGCGACCGGCCTGTCCAAGTCGTACGGGTCGCTGGAGATCTTCACCGACGTCAACGTGGCTGTGGACCGGGGCTCACGGGTGGCCATCCTCGGCCTCAACGGCGCCGGCAAGACCACGCTGCTGCGGATGCTCGGCGGGCTGCTGGAGCCGGACACCGGCGAGGTGCGTCCCGGCCACGGGCTGCGGCTGGGCTACTACGCCCAGGAGCACGAGACGCTCGACGTGGACCGCACGATCCTGGAGCACATGCGCAGCGCCGCGTCCGACCAGACCGACACCGACCTGCGCAAGATCCTCGGTGCGTTCCTGTTCTCCGGCGAGGACGTGGACAAGCCGGCCGGTGTGCTCTCCGGCGGCGAGAAGACCCGGCTGGCGCTGGCCACGCTGGTCTGCTCGGGCGCCAACGTGCTGCTGCTGGACGAGCCGACGAACAACCTCGACCCGGTGAGCCGCGAGCAGGTGCTCGACGCGATCGCCCGCTACCCGGGCGCGATCGTGCTGGTCACGCACGACCCGGGCGCGGTCAGCGCGCTCAAGCCGGACCGCGCCATCCTGTTGCCCGACGGCGACGAGGACGCCTGGTCCGACGACCTGCTGGAGCTGGTCGAGCTCGCCTGACCCCTTCCCGCGCCGCCTGCCCGCGCCCCTTGCCGGTTGATCATGAAGTTGGCGGCACTCTTTGAGATCCAGATCGCCGTCAACTTCATGATCGACGGAGAAGACGGGCGGGGGCGGTCAGGCCAGGAGGGCGGCCAGGTGGGGGAGGACGCCGGAGGTGAGCAGGATGGTCGCGCCGATGGCGATGAAGATCGCCGGGACCAGCCAGTGGCCGGCGCGGCCGACCAGCGCCACCACCCGGGGGTGCCCGCCGAGCGCGGCGGCGACCGCGCACCACACGGCCACCAGCACGGCGAACACCAGCAGCCAGATCAGCCCGGTGAGCGGGTCGAGGGCGCGGAAGACCGGCACGTAGACGGCGATGTTGTCGGCGCCGTTGGCCACTGTGACCCCGGCGACGCCGGCCAGGCTGCCGACCACCGCCGGCGGCTCGTCGTCGTCGCGCCGGGCCGACAGCGCCCGGGCGCCCAGCCCGATCGGCAGCAGGCCGAGCAGGCCCGGCCACGGGTCGGGCACCACGAGCAGCCCGGCGGCGGCCACCGCCGCGATCGCGACGAGCGCGCCGATGCCCGCGTACTGCCCGGCGACGATCTGCCACGGCCGGGGACGCCCGGTGTGCCGGGCGGCCACGAACAGCACCGTGAGCACGACGATGTCGTCGAGGTTGGTGGCGGCGAAGACGCCTGCGGCACCCGCCGCGGCCGTGATCATGTCAATCACCCCGGGCACGATACGGCCCGTCGCACCCGCGCACCCACCGCCGGCATGATCCATGCCGACGCGCCGACGCGCAGGCGTCCGGAGCGCGGCGAGGCGGTCCCGTCGAAAGTGGTGCCGATCAGGCGGGAGGATGCCGCCAGTTCGTCGAACCGGCGCGGAACGAATCGTCGTCAGTCGATCGAAGGGCCGATTGGCGGCGCCTCTCGTGCTCTCGCCGGCATGGACGGGCCGACCACGGAGAGGGCGTTGGCCCGTCCATCCACTGAGATGCCGCCACCTCGCCGAACCTGGGGCGACGGGCTCGTCCGGCGGGCCGGTACGGATCAGCCGGCCGGAAGGATCACTCTATCGGGAAGCTGACATTGCGTAGCGTGTCGGTTGGCGAATAGTTGATATCTGGCGCATGATCGTCCGAGGCGGTCTAATAGGTGGGACCGTATCCGAACCGCACAGTCTGGGACGTGAGGAATCAGCATGGCAGCCACTGGCACAGCCACCAGCACTGAGAAGGGTCGCCGGATCGTCGGGGCCGAGCGTCAGACGCTCGCCAAAGACCTGGTAAAGCGGTACACCGGCGGAGAGAGCATTCGTGCTCTGGCGGCCTCGACCGGCCGTTCCTACGGGTTCATCCACCGGGTGCTCACCGAATCCGGGGTGCAGCTGCGGCAGCGCGGCGGCGCCCGGCGCCGGAAGAAGGCGTGATCCGCCCCCCAGCGTCGTCCACCCGCGCGTTCCGGGGCGTCCGGTGACCGCCGAGACGACCGGAGTGCGCTTCGACTGCGACGGGCCGGTCGCGACGGTGACGTTGTGCCGGCCCGACGTGCTGAACGCCCAGACCCCCGCGATGTGGCGCGCGATGAGCGACTTCTCCCGCGACCTGCCGGGCGACGTGCGCGTCGTCGTCGTACGCGGGGAGGGGCGTGCCTTCTCCGCGGGCCTGGACCTGGCGGTCGCCGGCGCGACCGGGCCGGGCTCCTTCGCCGAGCTGGCCGCGATGCCGGAGGCCGAGTGCGCCGACCGGATCGCCGAGTACCAGGGCGGTTTCACCTGGCTGCACCGGCCGGACGTGGTGTCGATCGCCGCGGTGCAGGGCCACGCCATCGGCGCCGGCTTCCAGCTGGCTCTCGCCTGCGACATGCGGGTCCTCGCCGCCGACGCCAAGCTCTCCATGGCCGAGGTGACGCTCGGGCTGGTCCCCGACCTGGCTGGTACGCGCCGCCTGGTCGAGCTGGTCGGCTACTCCCGGGCGCTGGAGATCTGCGCCACCGGCCGGCGGATGGACGCCACCGAGGCGGACCGGATCGGCCTGGCCACGCTCGTGGTGCCGAACGACGAGCTGGACGGCGCCGTGCGTGACCTGTCCGCCGGGCTGCTGGCGAACAACCGGGACGCGATCATCGAGATCAAGGCGCTGCTCGCGGGCGCGGCCGGGCGCTCGCATGCCGAGCAGCAGCGCGCCGAGCGGGAGGCGCAGACCCGGCGGATCCGGGACCTGGCCGGGCGGGGCGAATAGCCGGTACGGCGATTTCGTAAGGACCGTTCGGGAAGATCTGGGTTACTCGCGAGGTTGTCACAGGCGTCGGGAGAATGGACTCCGACGGTTCCTGCTGCCCTGACGACCCGGAGGTGACGAGTGTCCCACCCGATGGCCGGCGGCGGCATGGGCGGCTGGAGCATGCTCCGGTCGCTGCGCAACCGTGACGAGGTCTCCGCCCACGAGCTCAAGCGCGGCACCGCCCGGCGGATCGTCGCGTTCGCCCAGCCCTACCGGCGCGACATCATCGTCTTCCTGATCACCGTGATCGTCGCCGCGGTGATCGGTGTGGCCACGCCGCTGCTCGCCGGTGACGTCATCGACGCGATCGCCGGCGCCGGCCCGGACGCCCGCTCGACAGTCGTGCGGCTCGCCCTGATCATCGCCGCGCTGGCTGTGGCCGACGCCCTGTTCTCCCTGGTCCAGCGGTGGTATTCGGCCCGCATCGGCGAGGGCATCATCCTCGACCTGCGCACCCGGGTGTACGACCACGTCCAGCGGATGCCGTTGCAGTTCTTCACCCGCACCCAGACCGGCGCGCTGGTCAGCCGGCTCAACAACGACGTGCTCGGCGCCCAGCGCGCGTTCACCTCGACGCTGTCCGGCGTGGTCAGCAACGTCATCCAGCTCGTGCTGACCGCCGGGGCGATGCTCGTGCTGTCCTGGCAGATCACCGTGCTGGCGCTGGTGCTGCTGCCGATCTTCATCATCCCGGCCCGTCGGGTCGGCCGGCGGCTGGCCGAGATCACCCGCGAGTCGTACAACCTCGACGCCAAGATGAACGCGACGATGACCGAGCGCTTCGGTGTGGCGGGCGCGCTCCTGGTCAAGCTGTTCGGCGCACCGGAGGTGGAGGCCGACCGGTTCGCCCGCCGGGCCGAGCGGGTGCGCGACATCGGCATCCAGTCCGCGATGTACTCGCGGACGTTCTTCGTCGCGATGCTGCTCGTCGCGTCCCTGGCCCAGGCCCTGACGTACGGCGTCGGCGGCTGGCTGGCGGTCACCGGCGCGGTCAGCGCCGGCACAGTGGTCAAGCTGGCGCTGCTGCTGACCCGCCTCTACGGTCCGCTGACCGCGCTGTCGAACGTCCGGGTCGACGTGATGAGCGCGCTCGTCTCGTTCGACCGGGTCTTCGAGGTGCTCGACCTGCGCCCGACCATCGCCGAGAAGCCCGAGGCGGTGCCGGTGCCGCGCGGCAGCGGCCGGGTCGAGTTCCGCGACGTACGCTTCCGCTACCCGAGCGCCGCGGAGGTGTCGCTGGCCTCCCTGGAGGAGGTGTCGACGCTCGACCGGACGGTCAACGAGCCGGTGCTCAAGGGCGTGTCGTTCGCCGTCGAGCCGGGGCAGATGGTGGCCCTGGTCGGTCCCTCCGGCGCGGGCAAGTCGACGCTGTCCATGCTGATCTCCCGGATCTACGACGTCAGCGACGGCCAGGTGCTTGTCGGTGGCGTCGACGTACGGGACGCCACGCTCGCCTCGCTGCGCGACGAGATCGGCGTGGTCACCCAGGACTCGCACCTGTTCCACGAGACGATCCGGGAGAACCTGCGCTACGCCAAGCCGGACGCCACCGACGACGAGATCTGGGCGGCGCTGGCCGGCGCGCAGGTCGCCGACCTGGTCCGGGCGCTGCCGGACGGGCTCGACACGACTGTCGGTGAGCGGGGCTACCGCTTCTCCGGCGGCGAGAAGCAGCGCATCGCCATCGCCCGCCTGCTGCTCAAGGCCCCGTCGATCGTGATCCTCGACGAGGCCACCGCGCACCTGGACTCGGAGAGCGAGGCAGCTGTGCAGCGGGCGCTGGCGGTGGCGCTGACCGGGCGTACCGCGCTGGTCATCGCGCACCGGCTCTCCACGGTGCGCGACGCCGACCAGATCCTCGTGCTCGACGAGGGCCGGATCGTGGAGCGCGGCCGGCACGACGAGCTGGTGGCCGTCGGCGGCCTGTACGCCGAGCTGTACCGCACCCAGTTCGCGATCACCGACTCGCCCGCGCCGCACGCCGAGGCCGAGCAGCCCGAGCCCGTGGTGACCACGGTGCCGATGGGCACCTACGTCGCCCACGAGGCCATGCCCCCGGCCGCGGCCAACTAGCCCGCGACGACAGCGGCACGCAGCTCGGCGAACGCGGCACCAAGCGTCTCCGGGGTGAAGTGGGCGTTCAGGCCGCTCGGGTTGGGCAGCACCCAGAGCCGGGCCGCCGCGAGCGTTTCCGGCTGCGGCCCGAATCCGGCCTTCGGCCGGGCGAACCCGATCCGGTACGCGGTCACCCCGACCACCGCCACCCAGCGCGGCCGGTAGCCCTCGACCTTGGCGGTGAGCGTGGCGGCGCCGTCGACGAGTTCCGCGGGGGTGAGTTCGTCGGCGCGGGCGCTGGCCCGGGCCACCATGTTGGTGATGCCGAGGCCCAGCGCCGGGAGCGTGTCCTGCTCGCTGGGGTGCAGCAGGCGCGGCGTGAAGCCGCCGCGGTGCAGGGCGGGCCAGAAGCGGTTGCCGGGGCGGGCGAAGTGCCAGCCGGTGGCTGCCGACCACAGGCCCGGGTTGATGCCGACGAACAGCACGTCCAGGCCGGGCCCGATCACGTCGGGCAGCAGCCGGTCGGCCGCCGCGGCGAGCTGTTCCCGGC
The DNA here is from genome assembly GCF_040649715.1 of Micromonospora sp. NPDC048887. Lineage (NCBI taxonomy): Bacteria > Bacillati > Actinomycetota > Actinomycetes > Micromonosporales > Micromonosporaceae > Micromonospora > Micromonospora sp. NPDC048887. Next base: position 120,713 of record NZ_JBEZGA010000003.1, read on the forward strand.
TGGGCCGGGGGTGGCTTCGGGCGGGTGTGCCCGGGCCGGGCGCGGCCTCGGGCCGCCCACCGGCCGGACGCCGTCGATCGCTCACCGTCCCTCCGCCCCGGGTGCCCGGCCCGCCGCGACCACCCGCACCCCGCTCACCAGAGCAGCCGCCACGGGAGGCCCGTTCACCGCGCCCACCGTCACAGCCCGCGCAGCGCGCCGCCGTCGACCGGCACGGTCACCCCGGTGACGTACCCGGCGGCGGGGGAGAGCAGGAACGCGGCCACCCTGCCGAACTCCGCCGGGTCGCCGATGCGCCCGAGCGGGATCGCCGCCTCGGCCTGCGCGCGGGCCCGCTCCGGATCGCCGGAGCCGGCCAGCAGCTCCCGGTTGCGGTCGGTCATGATCCGTCCCGGCAGCAGGCTGATCACGCGTACGCCGCGCGGGCCGAACTCGTCGGCCATGTCCTTCGCCACGCCGGCGAGGCCCGGCCGCAGGCCGTTGGAGATGCCGAGGCCGGCCAGCGGTCCGCGTACCGAGGTGGACAGCACCAGCCCGATCGCGCCGCCGTCGGTGAGCGCGCCGGCCACCGTCCGGGCGAGCCGGACGCTGCCCAGGAAGACCGTCTCGAACGACTCGCGCCACTGCTCGTCGGTGACGGAGGCGGCGGTGCCGGGAGGCGGGCCGCCGACCGAGATCAGCGCGCCGTCGAGACGGCCGAAGTGTTCGCGGGCGGCCGCGACGAGCCGCTGCGGCGTGGCGGGGTCGGTGAGGTCGGCGGTCAGCCCGATCGCCTGCCGTGGATCGCCGAGCGCCTCGATCGCGGCGGCCACCCGTTCCGGGGTACGCGCCGAGATGACCACCCGGGCGCCGTCGGCGACGAGTTGCTCGGCGGTGGCGAGGCCGAGGCCGGCGGAGGCGCCGGTGAGCACATACACCCGATCGGCGAGTCCGAGATCCATACCCCGATCCTGCCGTACCGGCGGGTGCCTGTCAGCGCGGGGCGGGCCGCACCAGGCGTACCCGGCCGGCGACCTGAACCGCGACGGCGCCGCCGGCCCGGGCGAGGGCCGGCCACCGGCGAGGCCGGGGCGGGTGGTGGCCGTCGTAGCGGCTCGCGGCCTCCCGCTCGGCCAGCTCGTCCGCGCCAAGCGGCGGCAACGCGTCCCGCTCACGCAGGTCGCGGGCCAGGTCCCAGCCGTCGCGCAGCGAACCGTTCGTGGGACGGCCGTCGGCCCACGCGGTGAACGTGGCCGGCCAGCCGGGCCCGAGCCCGGCGGCGAGCAGCGGCCAGTGCCGGGCCACGTCGCCGGCCCGCTTGCGCAGCAGCGCCCGGCGGGCCGCCTCGACCGGGGCCGGGGCGAAGCCGGGCGGCAGCGGCCCACCGGCGACGAGCGCGGCGACCAGCTCGGTCTGCCGGGCCGCGAGGTCGCCGCTCACGTGACCACCGGGTGGCCGGACACGGCGGCCAGCGCGTCCAGCTCGTCGCGCAGCTCGGCGGCGGGCGGATAGCGCCCGTCGCGTTCCAGCAGCAGCGCGGGCGGCCGGCGCCGGGCGCACAGCTCGCGGACCAGGTCCAGCACGGCGGCGGGCACCGGGTCGGTGTGCGTGTCGTGGTAGAAGCCGCCGTGTTCGGCGCCGCCCGCCACGTGCGCGTAGGCGATGCGCTCCAGCGGCAGCCGGTCCAGCAGCGCCGCCGGGTCGCCGCCCCGGTTGCGGGCGTTGGCGTGCACGTTCGCGACGTCGAGCAGCAGCAGCGCGCCGGTGGCGTCGAGGATCTCGGTGAGGAAGTCCGCCTCGTCCAGCTCGTCGTCGGGCCAGTCGAAGAGCGCGGCGATCGGCTCCAGGGCCAGCGGCACCGGCAGCTCCGCCTGCGTCCGCCGGACGTTCGCCACCACCGCCGCGACCGCCTCGCGGGTGCGCGGCAGCGGCAGCAGGTGACCGGCCTCCAGGCCGCCGGCCCGCACGAACGCGATGTGCTCGCTCACCAGCGGCGCGTCCAGGGCCGCGGCCACAGCGGCCAGGTGCGCCACCCGGGCCGAATCCACCGGTTCCGCGCCGCCGAGGGACAGCCGCACCCCGTGGGGTACGACGTCGACGCCGCGTCCGCGCAGCTCGGCGAGCCCGTCCGGGAGCGGCCCGGCCGGTGCGACCGCCTCCGCGACCACCTCGACGAAGCGCAGCCCCGGCAGCCCGGCGACGAAGCCGGCGATCTCGGGGCGCCAGCCGATGCCGACGCCGGACGGGCCGGTCATCCGCCGCACCCGCCTCCGCCGCAGCCACCGCCTCCGCCGCAGGAGCTGCCTCCGCCGCACGAACTGCCGCCGGCAGTCGCCCCTCCGCCGCAGGAGGTGCCGGAGCTGGTGGCGCCGGTGCTGCCCATCGCCTGCCGCTGGATCTCGGCCTGCTCGGCGAAGCCGGGGTCCATGGTCCAGAGCGTCGCGGTGCCGAACAGCGCCACGCCCAGCGCCACCTCGGCCGGGCCGTACGTGGTGTACGCGGGTCCGGCGGCCGGGCGCAGCCAGGCGTGCCGGCGGCGCATGTCGTCGAGCGCCGCGGTGGCCGCCCGGGTGCGCCACGGCACGCGGTTGAGCAGCACGAACGCGAGGCCGAGCGGGAACAGGCTGAGCAGCAGCCAGCCCGTGGGCCGGTCGTTGAGCAGCCCGGAGACCGCGCGCACGATGCCGATCACCAGCAGGAATCCGATCAGCAGCGCGCCGCGCCGCAGCGTCCGGCGCCGCTCCTGGTCCAGGGCCAGGCCCCGGCGTACCAGGCCGTCGCGCAGCTCGTCGAGCGCACGCCGCACCCACTCGTCGACGGCCAGCTCCCGGGTCCGCAGACCTCGGCTCGCCGCGTGGTGGACCGCCTGGTCCAGCGGGGTGGCCCCGGCCGGCAGCGGACCGCCGGTGGTGAGCCGCCGGTCCGGCCGTACGCCGACCGCACCCGCGTGGCGCAGCCCGCCCAGCGCGGCCCAGACGGCGAGCTGGTCACCACCGTTGAGGTAGGCGACCTGCTGCGGCCCCAGGTTGCCGTGAACGCTCACCGGCGTGCCCGCGAGCAGGCGCCGCCGGTACACGATCGCACCGACGACCAGGACGACGGCGAGCAGGAGGTACCAGCGCAGGAATACGGGGCCGGGGATGCCCCAGGTGTCGGAGGGGGTCATCGTCTGCTCCTGTCGCGAGGAGGGGTCGCGGCTCATTGTGGAGCAGGCGCGCCAGAGTCGATCTCCTCGGGCGGGGTAGTTACCGGACCGAGACCGGCACGGTTCAGTGCCGGCGGACGGCCTCCTCGACCAGGTCGAGCACGCGGGCCAGGTCGCCGGCCGGCCGGCCCATCGCCAGGTGCAGTACCAGCCCGTCGTAGGCCAGCTCCAGGAACTGGGCGAGCACGTCGATCGGCACGTCGTCGCGGAGCACGCCGGCCTCGCGCTGGCGCAGCAGGCGTTCCCGGGTGGCCGCGGCGATGGCCTCGGAGCGTTCCGCCCAGCGCTTGGCGAAGGCGGGGTCGGTGCGCAGCCGGCGGGAGACCTCCAGCTGGCTGCCGAGCCAGCCGGTGGTGTCCGGCGAGACGGCCCGGGCCAGCAGGTCGCGCATCACCTGCACCAGGCCGTTGCGGGCGACGGTCTCCACCATGGCGGCGGCGTCGTCCTCGGCCACCGCGAGGAAGAGGGAGTCCTTGTCCCGGAAGTGGTGGAAGATCGCGCCCCGGGACAGGCCGGTGGCCTCCTCCAGCCGCCGCACGGTGGCGCCCTCGTAGCCGTGCCGGGCGAAACACGCCCGCGCCGCCGCGAGGATCTCCTGCCGGCGCGCGTCGAGCTGGTCCTGACTTACTCTGGGCACGAACGGATCGTCGCAGGTGGAACCGCCCGATGCAAACCGTACGTACGGCTTGAGATCCGGTGACGGATGATCATCTGCCGTCGCCGGGGTGGTTACCATCGGCGGGTGACCGCCCTCCCCGCGCGCCCGCTCACCGTCGCCGCCGTCCAGGCCCAGCCCGTCCCGGGCGACGTGGCCGGCAACACCCGCACCGCCGCCCGTCTCGTGGGCCGGGCCGAGGGCGCCCGCGTCGTCGTGCTGCCCGAGCTGTTCCTGCCGGCGTACCACCCGCCGGCGCTCGGCGCGGATCCGGACGGCACGGACGTGGCCGCCGACGCCGACGGCCGGGTGACCGACGCCCGGCTGGACCCGCTGCGCGCCGCCGCCGTCGAAGCGGGCGCCGCGGTGGTGATCGGCGCCGCCGTGCGCCACCCCGACCGGCGGCGCACCATCTCCTCGCTCGTGGTGGACCCGGCCGGCGCGGTCACCGCCGCGTACGACAAGCAGCAGCTCTGGAGCGGCGAGCGGGAGCTGTTCGACGCCGGCGTCCGGGGCGCCACGATCGAGGTCGACACGTGGCGGCTGGGTCTGGGCGTCTGCTACGACGGCTGTTTCCCGGAGCACGCGCGGGCCGCCGCCGGCGACGGCGCGCACGGCTACCTCTGCCCGAGCGGCTACCTGGCCGGCTCGGCGCACCGCCGCGACCTCTACTACGCCGCCCGCGCGCTGGACAACACGATGTACGTGGTGTTCGCCAACTCGGTCGACGGCGCCGATCCATGGCGGTTCAACGGCGGCGCGGCGGTGTACGACCCGGAGGGCCGGCCGCTGGCCCGGGGCGCCGACACCGGCGAGGACGTGCTGGTGGCCACGCTGGACCCGGACGCGCTGGCCGCCACCCGCGCGGCACACACGATGCTGCGGGACCGCCCGCTCGACGCCGGGGCGGCCCGCGCCGTGCTCGTCGCCTGAGCGCCGCGCCGGGGCCCTTGGCCCTGTCGGTGCTCCGGTGTGTCCCGTAGGGTGCCCAGGTGCCGTTGCTCCTGCTCGATCTGGACAACACCCTGCTGGACCGCGACGGGCCGTTCCGTGTCTGGGGAGAACGCTTCCTGGCGGGCATCGGCGCGCCGCCGGCCGACCTCGACTGGTTGGTGTCCGTGGACGCGGACGGGCTGACCAACCGCTGGGACGTGGCGGACGCGATCCGCGAGCGGTACGCGCTGCGCATCCCCTCGATCGACCTGGTCGACGAGCTGCACGACGGCGTGGTGGCGCACATGCGGCTGGATCCGCTTGTCGCGTGCGCGTTGCGGATCGCGGCGGACGCGGGCTGGGTGCCGGTGGTGGTCACGAACGGCGCGGCCCGCCAGCAGGACGCCAAGATCCGTACGACCGGCCTGGACCGGTACGTCGCCGACTGGGTGATCTCCGAGGAGGCGGGCGTCAGCAAGCCGAACCCGAGGATCTTCGCGCTCGCCGCCCAGCGGGCCCGGATGCCGCTGCGCGGCGCGTGGGTGATCGGCGACAGCCCGGAGGCGGACATCGGCGGGGCGACGGCGGTGGGCCTGCCCAGCGTCTGGCTGCACCGGGGACGCCGCTGGTCCGACCCGAGGTACGCGCCGACCCGGATCGAGGACGGGCTGATCGCGGCCGTGGCGGCCGTGCTGGCCGGCTGACGGCGGCACCGGCGCGGCGGGCCGGCGGCGGCGCGGTAAATCCGTTGACCCGAGCCGGGCGGGGCACGAGCATGGTGCCGCGCGAGTGCGCAGCCGGGGGTCGCCCGGTCGAGGAGAGGAGGTCGGTCATGGCCGTCTTCGCAGGGTCGTTCCACCTGCCTCCACCAGCCTCGATCGAAGGACAGATCCACCCGTGCGCGATCACGACTTCCCGGCGCCGCAGCGCCGTGGCCGCGGCAAGAGCCGCTTCGACGACGACGAACCCGACTTCCTGAAGCGGGGGCGGCGCACGCCGGCCCTCGCCGACCCGGACGCCGAGCCCGACGTGGAGGACGCCTGGTCCTCCTGGGACCAGGCCGTCCACGGCCCCGAGCCGCGCCCGGAGTGGCTGGTCACCGAACTGGCCGCCCGGGACACCGAGCTCGGGGTGCTCAAGACCGGCAAGGAGGCGGACGTCCACCTGGTCCGCCGCGCGGTGCCGGGTACCGACCGCGGCTGCCTGCTGGCGGTGAAGCGCTACCGCGACGCCCAGCACCGGCTGTTCCACCGCGACGCCGGTTACCTGGAGGGCCGCCGGGTACGCCGGTCCCGCGAGATGCGGGCGATGACCGGCCGCACCGCGTTCGGCCGGCAGATGATCGCCGGGCAGTGGGCGGCGGCCGAGTTCGCCGCGTTGTCCCGGCTCTGGGAGATCGGGGCCGCCTCCGGGCGGATCGCGGTGCCCTACCCGGTGCAGCTGCTCGGCACCGAGCTGATGCTGGAGTTCGTCGGCGACGCCGGGGCGGGGGAGGCCGCGCCGCGGCTGGCCCAGGTCCGGCCCGACGACGACGAGCTGCGCGACCTGTGGGACCAGCTCGTCGAGGCGCTGACGGTGCTCGCCCGGGCCGGGTACGCGCACGGCGACCTGTCCCCGTACAACCTGCTGGTGCACGCGGGCCGGCTGGTGCTGATCGACCTGCCGCAGGTGGTCGACGTGGTGGCGAACCCGCAGGGGGCCGAGTTCCTGGCCCGCGACGTGCGGGTGGTGGCCGCCTGGTTCACCGCCCGTGGGATGCCGGCGACGGTGACCGACCCGGCGGCGCTGACCGAGGCGCTGCTGCGGGAGGCGGGCATCCGCTGACCGTCCGGCGTCCCGGGCGGGAGACCGCCCGGGACGCCGGACCGGGTCACTGGAGGTAGCGCTCGACCTCCGGCACCGGGCGCTCGCCCTGGGCGTCCGGGTCGCCGTGGGCCTGGCGGGCGGCCCGCCGGCGACGCAGCAGGTCCCAGCACTGGTCCAGGGACTCCTCCAGCGCGCGCAGCCGCTCCCGCGCCTCGTCGTCGGTGCCGGCCTCGTTCTGCTGCGCGCCGGCACGCAGCCGGTGCTCCTCGTCGACGAGTTCCGAGATCCGGCTCAGGATGGTCTTGTCGTCCATGCCCGAAGCTTGGCACAGCGGACGGTGCCGCGCCCGCGGCACCGGATAGGTGAGCCGTCCTCGCGCTCCGCGGCGGCCACTGTGTACGCGAGTGACGCACGTCCCACGGCTTCCATTCTCGACAAAGAGATTGTTGTTACGTGAAATATCCTCCGACCTGCCTTTTGATCTGCGGCTCGTGATGGCATGCTCGCGGCAACATCACGGGTCGGTACGAGGTCGCGACCCTGAGTCAACCGAGGGAGCGTTCAGGTGCCCGAAACGACGGACACACCGAGGCCCACCGGCCGACCCCGAATCGTGCCACTGCGGCAGATCCTGCCCGCGGTGCTCCGCGACCCCGCCCGGGCCCTCATCGACATCGGTAACCGTACCGAAGGCGAACTGGTCCGGCTCAACCTCGGCTCCTTCCGCCCCTACCTGGTCACCCACCCCAAGCACGTGCAGCACGTCCTGCGCGACCGGGCGGACAACTACGATCGCGCCGGTGACGGGCTGTTCTGGCGCCCGGTGAAGCGGCTGTTCGGCGAGGGGATCCTCGGCGAGGGGCAGATCTGGTCGGCCAGCCGGCGCATGCTCCAGCCGATGTTCACCGCGAAGCGGGTGGAGGCGCTCGTCGACGGGATGGCAGACGCGATCCGTGACGCGGTCGGCGAACTGGACGAGCCGGCCCGCGCCGGGCAGCCGGTCGACATCGGCGTGGAGCAGGCGCGCATCGTCAGCCGGGCGATCATGAAGGTGCTCTTCGCCGACCGGATCTCGGTGCCGGACGCGATGCGGGTGATCGAGGCGCAGGACCGGATCGCGACCGCCGTCATCCCGCGCATCATCGTGCCGTTCGCGCCGCTGTCGCTGCCGATGCCGGGCGACCGCACGTTCGCCCGCGCCGTACGCGTCGTCGACGACGTGCTGGTGCCGATCGTCCGCGAGACACGGGAGTCCGCCGAGCAGGGCGACGACGTCATCTCGACGCTCTGGCAGGCCCGCACCGACGACGGGCGGCAGCTCGACGAGCGGCAGGTCCGCAACGACACGGTGGCGATGTTCGCCGCCACCACGGAGACCACCATCAACGTGCTGACCTGGGCCTGGCCCCACCTGGACCAGCATCCCGAGGTGGCCGAGCGCCTCTACGCCGAGATCGACGAGGTGGTCGGCGGCGAGCCGGTACGCCGCGAGCACCTGAGCCGGCTCACGTACACCCGGATGGTGCTGGACGAGCTGCTGCGGCTCTACCCGATCGGGTGGATCATCCCGCGCCGCGCGGTCGCCGGGGACGTCATCGACGGTGTGCCGATCGAGCCCGGCGCGACGATGGCGGTCAGCCCGCTGATCACCCAGCGGATGCGGCAGTTCTGGGATCGCCCGGACGAGTTCGACCCGGAACGCTTCCGCCCCGAGCGGGTCCGCGCCCGGCACCGCTACGCCCACTTCCCGTTCGGCGGCGGGCCGCACCAGTGCCTGGGCATGTACCTGTTCTATCTGGAGGCCCAGCTCATCCTCGCCACCATGCTCAGCCGCTACCGGTTCCGGCTGCACCGTCCCGGCGTACCCGGGTTGCGGCTGGCCGCGGCGCTGCGGCCGCGCGAACGGGTGGAGCTGACACTCGTCGCCGCCGGGCGGACGGAGGGGGCATGACCGACGGCGCGACACCGGATCCGCTCGTCGTCGCCGCCGAACAGGGCCGGGTCTGCGCGCTGGCCGCGCAGGGCCAGCGTGGCCTGCGCAGAGCCGCCGCCGCGCACCCCGAGCTGTTCCCCGGCGACCCGTTCGACGCGACGCTGTTCAGCAGCATCGCGCAGGCGATGGCGTTCAGCGCCCCCTGGCACAGCGCCGCCGAGCTCGCCGTGACCAACCGCGCGGTGCTGTGGGGCTTCGCCGTGGACTGGCTGGTCGACCACCAGGCCACCAGCCGGGCCGAGGTGGACCGGATCGCCGGCGTCTGCCTGGACGTGCTCGACGGCGCCGACTCCGCCGACCCGCTGGGCCGGTTCCTCGCCGAGCTGCGCGACGACGTCGCCGCCGCGCCGGCCTATCCGGCGCTGCGCGACCACTGGCGGGACACGATGGCCCGTACGCTCGACGCGATGGCCCGCGAGTGGGACTGGCGGCGCACCGGCCGCCCCACGCTCGCCGACTACCTGGCAAACGCCGACAACCTCGCCGCGACTGTCGTGAACGTCGCGCACTGGATCCACACCGGATCGGTGTCCGAGGCCGGCACGCTGGCGCGGCTGATCGAGGTCGGTGACGAGGTCCAGCGGGCCCTGCGCCTGGTGAACGACCTCGGCACCCACCGCCGCGACGCCGAGTCCGGCGACCTCAACGCGCTGCTGCTGGTGGACGACCCGGCCGAGGTGGAGCGGCACTTCGCCGAGCAGGTCGACCACTGCCGCGTCCTGCTGGCGAAGCTGGCCGGCGAGGTGCCGCGGGAGGCCGACTTCCTGTCCCGGCAGCTCGGTTTCACCACCGGCTTCTACCGGAACACCGACTTCTGGGGCGTGCGGTGACGCTGACCGCCGGACCGGTGCACGCCACCCGGCCCGGGACCGCGCGCGACCTGATCGCCGCGCTCGGCGGCGAGCCGGAGGGGCAGACCTCACCGTCGGTCTACGAGACCGGACGGCTGATCGCGCTCGCGCCCTGGCTCGACGGCCACGACCGGCGCCTGGCCTGGCTGCTGGACCGGCAGCGTCCGGACGGCGGCTGGGGCGGCCCCGGCGGCTACGCGCTGGTGCCGACGCTGAGCGCGGTGGAGGCGTTGCTGACCGTGCTGCACCGCGACGGGCCGGCCGCCGCGCCCGCCGCCGCCGCGCACCGGGGGCTGACCTACCTGGCCGGCGCGTTGCGCGCGGGCGCCCCGCCGGACCTGCCGGCCACCGACCTGATCGTGCCGGCGTTGCTGGCCGCCGTGGACCGGCACCTCGACGGTCCGGCCGGGCCGCCCCACGGCCTGGCCGAGTGGGCGGGCCGGCCCCGCCTGCCGCTGCCGGCCGGTCTCGACCCGGTCCGGCTGACCCGGGTACGCGGACTGCTCGCCACCGGGCGGCCGGTGCCGGAGAAGCTGGCGCACGCGCTGGAGGTGGCGGGCGAGCTGGCGTACCGCGCGCCCGGGGTGCGTCAGTCGGCCAGCGGCGCGGTCGGCGCCTCACCGGCCGCCACCGCCGCCTGGCTGGGCGGGCCGGAGCCCGGACCCGCGCTTGGCTACCTGAACGCTGTCGCCCGGCCCGGCCCGGTGCCCTGCGCGAGCCCGATCACCGTGTTCGAGCGGGCCTGGGTGCTCGGCATCCTGGTCCGGGCCGGCGTGCCGGTCGGCACGCCCGAGCCGGTGCTGACCGAGCTGCGCGCCGCGGTCGGGCCGTCCGGCGCGGCCACCGCGCCCGGCCTGCCCGCCGACGCGGACACCACCGCTGTCACGCTCTACGCGCTGGCCCGGCTGGGCCGCGCGCCGGGCGTCTCACCGCTGGCCGGGTTCGACACCGGACGGCACTTCTGCACCTGGCCGGGGGAGGACGGGGCGTCGCTGACCACAAACGCGCACGTGCTCGACGCGCTCGGCGAGCACCCGAGCGGGCCCGGCGTCACCGGCGCCCGACGCCGGGTCACCGAGTGGCTGCTGGACCGGCAGGAGCCGGACGGGCGGTGGGAGGACCGCTGGCACGCCTCGCCGTACTACGCCACCTACGCGGTGCTGCTGGCGCTGGCCGACCACGCGCCGGACGGCGCGGCGCGTACCGCCGTCGAGCGGGGCGTGGCCTGGCTGCTGGCCACGCAGCGCCGGGACGGCTCCTGGGGACGGTGGGACGGGACCGCCGAGGAGACCGCGTACGCGGTGCTCGCGCTGGCCGACGCGGGCCGGCCCGGCGACGTCCGGGTCACGTCGGCGCTGGCGCGGGGACGCCGGCGACTGTCCGAGCTGGACGGATCCGACGGCGAACCGGCACTATGGCACGACAAGGACCTCTACCGCCCGACGCGGATCGTCCGCGCCGCGGTGCTGGCGGCCTCCGGCCGCGCCGGGGCGGCCCGGACGGAGGCCGCACCCACCATGATCAGGATCGCTTGAATGAGGTTCACGACGGCTGCTAGCGTGCGCCGGAGTCGATCGGATTTCGGACCGACCGAAGACCGGGCCAGGACGGTGTGATGGGTTCCCGCAGTACGAATCTCCGTACGAAGATCATCGCGCTGCTGCTGTCGCTGACCGCGCTCTGGGCGTTCGCCGCGTGGGTGACCGTACGGGACGGGTTCAACCTGCTCGGCGTGCAGACGCTGAACGCGCGCGTGTTCGAGCCGAGCGACCCGCTGCTGCAGGAGCTGCAGGCCGAGCGCCGGCTGTCGCTGCGCTACCTCGGTGAGTCCGACCCGAGCCGGCTGCGGGAGCTGGAGGCCCAGCGGGCCCGCACCGACGAGACCGCCACCGCCCTGTGGCGCTCGGTACGGGACTGGCGCACCGAGATCCCGGCCAGCGAGGAGCTGATGCGGCGGCTCGACGAGCTGAAGACCGAACTGGACCAGCTCGGTCAGGTGCGCGCCGACGTCAGCCGCAAGACCATCGACCGGACCAGCACGCTCCTCGCGTACGACGAGGCGGTCGACGGGATCTTCGCGGTCTTCGACGCCCTCGGCGGCCTCGACGACGACGAGATCGCCAAGGACACCGCGGCGCTCATCGACCTCAACCGGTCCCGGGAACTGCTGTCCCAACAGGACGCCCTGCTCACCGGCGCGATAGCGGCCAACCGGATCACGGTGGGCGAGCAGACCGCGTTCGCCCGCCTGGTCGGCGCGCAGTGGTTCCTCGCCGACCGTACCGCCCGGGAACTCGCCCCCGGCGACCGCGTCCGCTTCGAACGGATGGTCGAGGGCGAGGCGTTCCAGCAGCTCCGCACACTTCAGGACCAGGTGCTCGCGGCCAAGGGCGCCGAAGTGCGCCCGCCGGTGACCGTCGCGGCGTGGCAGGCCGCCGCCGAGAAGGCGATGGCCGACCTGCGCGAGGTGATCCTGGCCGGCGGTGAGGACATCGTCTCCCGGGCCATGCCCGTCGCGATCGGCGTCATCGTGCGGCTGGTGCTCGCCGCCGGACTCGGTCTGATCGCCGTCATCGCCTCCGTGGTCGTCTCGATCACCACGGCGCGGGCGCTCGTACGCCAGCTCGAACGGCTCCGCGAGGCCGCCTTCAAGCTGGCCCACGAGCGGCTGCCGAGCGTGGTGGAACGGCTGGGCCGCGGCGAGGAGGTGGACGTCGCCCGCGAGGCGCCACCCTTGCAGTTCGGCGACGACGAGATCGGCCAGGTGGGCAAGGCGTTCAACGTCGTGCAGGAGACCGCCGTCCGCACCGCTGTCGAGCAGGCCGAACTGCGCCGCGGCGTACGCGACGTGTTCCTCAGCCTGGCCCGGCGCACCCAGGCGCTCGTGCACCGGCAGCTCACGCTGCTGGACGCGATGGAGCGGCGGGAACACGACGCCGAGGAACTGGAGGACCTGTTCCGGGTCGACCACCTGGCCACCCGGATGCGGCGCAACGCGGAGAACCTGATCGTGCTCTCCGGCTCGACGCCGGGCCGGGCCTGGCGGCGCAACGTGCCGATGGTCGACGTGGTGCGCGGCGCGGTCGCCGAGGTCGAGGACTACACCCGGGTCACCGTGCGCCCGCTCGGCGACGTGTCGCTGACCGGCCGCGCCGTCGGTGACGTTATCCACCTGCTGGCCGAGCTGATCGAGAACGGACTCTCCTTCTCGCCGCCGCAGACCACGGTGGAGGTCCGGGGTCAGCTCGTGGCGAACGGCTTCGCCATCGAGATCGAGGACCGCGGCCTCGGGATGAGCGCCGACGAGCTGGCCGCCGCCAACGCGCGCATCGTCGACCGCTCCGAGCTGAACCTGGCCGACGCGGCCCGGCTCGGCCTGTTCGTGGTCAGCCGGCTCACCGAGCGGCACGGCGTCAAGGTGCAGCTCAAGGAGTCCGCGTACGGCGGGACGACAGCTGTGGTGCTGATCCCGCGTGAGCTGATCGCGGCCGCCGGCACGCCCGACGACCTGCCCGCCCCCGGGACGCCCCTGCCGGTGACGCCGGTGCCGGATCCGGGGGGAGGCACGCCGCCCGGCGACGTGTCCGAGCCGGCGACCCCGTCCGGCCCGGACGGCGGCCCCGAGCCGGAGCAGCCGTCCGAACCCGCCCCGCAGGTGCCGGAGCCGGTGGCGCAGGCACCCCGGTTGACCCCCTCCGGGCTGCCGGCGCGTACCCGCAAGCGGCAGTCCGCGGTGGCGGCGCCCACCACGGAGCTGGCGGTGGTGGAACGCCGGCCCGCCGCCCCGGCGGACGCGGCCGAGCCTTCCCCGGCGCAGGCGCAGGCGCCGGCATCCGAGCCGGAGCCGGCGCCCGTCACCGACGTGGGGCTGCCGGTCCGGGTACGCCAGGCCAGCATCGTGCCGGAGCTGCGGCACGACCAGACCGGGGCGGACGACGACGACGCCGACGACACGGCGCGTGCACCGGAGCAGGTGCGCCGGATGATGAGTTCCTACCAGAGCGGCACGCGACGCGGCCGTACCGATGCCGCGCGCTTGCTCGGCGGAGCGCGGGAGGCCGGCGGTGCGCCGGCCGACGCGGACGAGCAGGTTACCTGACCGGGACGTCGACGCGACGGGACCGGAAGCTGACGGCACACAGCCGGGAAGATGAGGACGACGAGTGGCGCAGAAGACGGCTTCGAGCGCGGATCTGACGTGGCTGCTGGATGACCTGGTCGGCCGGGTCAAGCAGGCGGAGCACGCCGTGGCGCTCTCCACCGACGGACTGTTGATGGCCTCGTCCCGCGGATTGAGCCGCGACGACGGTGAGCACCTGGCGGCCATGGCGGCGGGCATCCAGAGCCTGGCCCGTGGCGCGGGCAAACGGTTCGGTGGCGGGCACGTACAGCAGACCATCATCGAGATGCAGTCCTCCTTCCTGTTCGTCACAGCGGCCGGGCGTAACGCCTGCCTGGCGGTGCTGGCCACGGAGGACGCGGACGTGGGCCTGATCGCTTACGAGATGGCCATGCTCGTCACCCGGGTCGGCCGGTTCGTCGCGTCACCCACCCGGGAACAGCCCCTCGGCGAGAACACGGCACGATGACCGGCCGGAGGGACTCCGCGGAGCAGGAGTGGGTCGACGACCACGCCGGCCCGGTGGTGCGCCCGTACGCGGTGACCGGAGGCCGGGCCCGCCCGGTCACCGGCACGTTCGACCTGATCTCGCTGGTCACCTCGACCCGCACCGATGTCGGGTCGGAGTCCGGGCTGGGCCCGGAGCACGTGGCGATAGTCGGCCTATGCCAGCGGATCCTCTCCGTGGCCGAGATCGCCGCCCATCTCGACCTGCCGGTGGGCACGGTCCGGGTCCTCCTCGGAGACCTGGCCGCCCGCAGCCTGGTACAGGTACGCGAGCCGCGCGCGACCCCCGCCGGCCTTCCCGACGAGCATGTTTTCGAGGCGGTTATCAATGGACTACGGGCGCTCTGAGCGGCCGGCGGGCGCCGCGCCGCTGCCCACCGCGATCAAGATCCTGATCGCGGGCGGGTTCGGCGTCGGCAAGACCACAATGGTCGGCGCGGTGAGCGAGACCAAGCCGCTGCGCACCGAGGAGGTGCTGACCGAGACCGGCATCGGCATCGACGACCTGTCCGGCATCGAGGAGAAGTCGACCACCACCGTGGCGATGGACTTCGGCCGCATCACCATCAGCGACGACCTGGTGCTCTACCTGTTCGGCACGCCCGGACAGGACCGCTTCTGGTTCGTCTGGGACGAGCTCGCGCTCGGCGCGCTCGGCGCGGTGGTGCTCGCCGACACCCGCCGGCTGGCCGACTGCTTCCCGTCGATCGACTACTTCGAGGGACGCGGCACGCCGTTCGTGGTGGCGGTCAACTGCTTCGAGGGCGCCAAGCAGTTCCGTCTCGACGAGGTGCAGGCCGCGCTGGATCTGGACCCGGGCGTACCGGTGGTGCTGTGCGACGCGCGCAAGCGGGAGTCGGCCAAGGAGGTGCTGATCACGCTGCTGGAGCACGCCATGAAGCTGCGCGAGGCACGCCGCCGCGCCGCCGAGGACTGACCGGTCACACATCGACGGGGGAGTGGCGATGACCGAGGTGACAGTCCGGGCGATGACTCCGGACGAGTTCGACAGCTGGCAGGAGGAGCTGGCCGCCGGGTACGCGCGGGAGCACGTCACGGCCGGTAACTGGACGGCCGAGGAGGCGCTCGACCGGGCCCGGGAGGCCACCGCCGGCTTCCTGCCGCAGGGCATGGCCACGCCCGGCATGCTGTTCCTGGTCGGCGAGCTGCCTGACGGCTCACCGGCCGGCTGGCTGTGGATCGGCCTGACCCACCCGCGCGGTGTCGCCGGCTGCGCGTTCCTCTACGACATCGAGGTCGCCGCCGGGCACCGGGGCCGGGGCCTCGGGCGGGCGCTGCTCGCGGCCGGCGAGCGGGCGGCCCGGGAGCACGGCGCCCGGGCGCTGGAGCTGAACGTCTTCGGCACCAACGAGACGGCACGCGGGCTGTACGAGACGTCCGGCTACCGGGTGGTCACCCAGCAGATGCGCAAGGACCTGTCGTAGCGCCGGTTCCTACAGGCGGGTGGCGGTGCGGACCAGCGCGGCCAGCGCCCGCGACCGGCTGTGCGGCGGCCACGCGATGACCGTGGTGACCGTCGGGGCGTCCGGCACCGGCACGGCGACCATGTCCGGCCACAGCAACGACCGGCATGACTCCGGCAGCACCACAGCGGTACGCCCGAGCGCCACCAGTTGGAGCAACTGGGAGTGGTCCCGGACCTCGGGGCCCGGCCCGTCGGGGTAGGTGCCGTCGTGCAGCGGCCAGCGCGGCAGCGGCAGGTCGGGCAGCGCCTCGACGTCGGCCATCCGCAGCTGGGCCCGACCGGCCAGCGGGTGCGTCGCCGGTAGCACCATGACCTGCTGTTCGGTCACCAGCTCCTCGGTGTCCAACCCGGTGATCGAGTCGAACGGCAGGTGCAGCAACGCCACGTCGGCCCGCCCGTCGCGCAGCAGCCGTTCCTGCTCGCCGATGCCGGACAGCAGCACCTCCACCCGTACCGAGTCCGGCTCGGCGGCGTACGCGTCGAGCAGTTTCGGCAGCAGCTCGCTCGACGCCCCCGCCTTCGTCACCAGCACCAGCCCGGCGCCGCCGTGCGCGGCCTCGCCGGCACGGCGGGTGCGGCGGTCGGCGGCGTCCACCGCGTCCAGGGCCGCCCGGCCCTCGCGGAGCAGCACCGACCCGGCCGCGGTGAGCGCGACACGGCGGCTGTCCCGTTCCAGCAGCGTCACGCCGAGGCGCCGTTCGAGCTGACGGATCGCCCGCGACAGCGGCGGCTGGGCGATGCCGAGGCGGCGCGCGGCGCGGCCGAAGTGCAGTTCCTCGGCGACCGCGACGAAGTAGCGAAGCTCCCGCGTCTCCATCCCGCCACCGTACCGCCGGATCGATACCCGCCGGGTATCGCCCGCTACCGAAGTGGTGTTGGAGGCCCGGCCGCCGCGCGGACAGGATCGAGACCATGAGCGAACGGACGATCGCGCTGGTGACCGGCGCGAACAAGGGAATCGGGTACGAGATCGCGGCCGGCCTGGGGGCGCTCGGCTGGCGGGTGGGCGTCGGCGCCCGGGACGAGCAGCGGCTCGCCGAGGCGGTCGCGAAGCTGCGCGCGGGCGGTGTGGACGCGTTCGGCGTACCGCTGGACGTGACCGACGACGCGAGCGTGACCGCCGCCGCCCGGCTGCTGGAGACGGAGGCCGGCGGTCTGGACGTGCTGGTCAACAACGCGGGCGTGACCGGCGGTGTGCCGCAGCACCCGGGTGACGTCGACCTCGGGACCATCCGGACCGCGGTCGAGGTGAACGTGATCGGGGTGGTCCGGGTGACCGAGGCGATGCTGCCCCTGCTGCGCCGCTCGGCGTCGCCGCGGATCGTCAACATGTCCAGCGGCGTCGGCTCGCTGACCCGGCAGAGCGCCTCCACCGGAGAGGAGCAGACCGGCCCGCTGTCGGTGGCGTACTCGCCGTCGAAGAGCATGCTCAACGCGGTGACCATTCAGTACGCGCGGGCGCTCGCCGGCACGAACATCCTGATCAACGCCGCCTGCCCGGGGTTCACCGCGACCGACCTGAACGGCTTCCGGGGCGTGCGGACGCCGCAGCAGGGCGCGGCGATCGGAATCCGGCTCGCGACGCTGCCGGACGATGGGCCGACCGGCGGCTACTTCGAGGACGCGGGCGTCATCCCGTGGTGAGCGCGGCTCGTCAGCACCACATGACCGGGTTGCCGGTCGCGACCGACGCCGCGCAGAGCCGGCGCAGCGGCTCCACGACGTAGGCGAAGTCGTCGCCCGACCGGCTGCGGGTCCGGACCGCGAGCCGCTCGGGCGGCGGCTCACCGTGATCGCTCACCGGCCGCATCGCCACCACCGTCCGCGTCCCGCCGACCGAGAACTCCACCCGGTCGCCGGGTAGCGGCCGCTGCCCGCACCGCACGGCCCGGAACAGCGTCACCGGCGGGTCGGCGCGGTCCTGTACGAAGAAGCCGTCCGGATCGACGCCGGCCTGGAAGCCCGGGCCGTACATGAACACCCCGCGGTAGACCTCGACGTACGGCATGAGCACCCGGCCGGTCGCCTCGTCGACGAGCTCCACCTCGTCGATGACCCGGTCGGTGCGCACGAACGCGTCCAGCTCGGCGAGCGCGACCGCCGCCCGGTCGGCCGGCAGGGGGCCGTCGCCGACGTCCGGCAGCGCGGCGGCGAGCGTCGGGAAGCGATGCTCGCCCGCCGCGCGCAACGCCTGCTGGAACAGGCGTACGCCGGACCAGTTGGACGCGTGCTCGTTCACCAGACCCATGGTCTCGTGCGGACAGGCGCTGTCCACCCAGGCGAGGAACGTGTCGTGTGCGGCCTCGTTTCCCTCCCACGGCCGCAACAGCGTGAGCACGCCGTTCTCGTCGTATCCGACCGGCCCGATCGGGCAGGGCGCGGCGAGGCCGTCCTGCCAGCAGCGGCAGGACACGTACGCGTCGAGCCCCACGCCGGCACGCTACCGGTTTCCGGCGACTCAGGTGATGGCGAGCAGCACGGCCTCTCCGCGCGCCGCCGCGTCGCGGTAGAAGGTGCACAGCGCGGCGAAGTTCGGCAGCAGGTAGCTGTCGAACTCGTCGTCGCCGTCGTCCCAGATGTGCGGGTAGATCTCGGCCTCGGACATGGCCGCCGGGTCGAAGCGGGCCCGCAGCGTCGCGTCGTCCACCGCGTCGAGCCCGGCGGCCACGGTGCGCACGGCGTCGGGCATGAGCAGCCGGGCCGGGCCCATGCCGAGGTCCGGCCCGATCGGGTCGCCGCCGACGATCGCCGGCCCGGCGTCGCCGCGGACCTCGTACGTGGTGCCGTTGAGCAGGTAGTGCAGGCCGTGCCACGCCTTGTCGAGGTCGAGTTCGTCGGGACCGCCGTCGAACAGTGTGCCGACCGTCTCCGGGTCGGCCAGCACCGTCGCCAGTTGCTCGCCGGACAGCCGGCGTGCGGTGAACACCATGCCCATGTGGTCGTCTCCCAGGGGTGGTCTGTCGCGATCCGCGGCAGCTTAGCGTGAGCGTCGGACACCCGTGCCATCATCGGCGGGTGGTGAGTGAATCCCGGCATCTCAGCGTCCACATCGACCGTCCGGTGGCGGAGGTCTACGCCTTCGCCGCCGACCCGGCGAACCTGCCCCGCTGGGCGCCGGGCCTCGGCGGTTCGGTGGCCCGGGTCGAAGGTCAGTGGTTCGTGGACACGCCCGAAGGGCGGGCGCGGCTGACGTTCGCTCCCGCGAACGAGTACGGCGTGCTCGACCACGAGGTGCTGACGCCGTCCGGCGAGACGGTGTACGTGCCGCTGCGCGCCATCGCCGACGGCGACGCGACCGAGGTGGTGTTCAGCCTGCGGCGGCCGCCCGGCATGAGCGACGCGGACTTCGACCGGGACACCGCGCTGGTCGAGGCGGACCTGGCCCGGCTCAAGGCCGTGCTGGAGAGCGCCGGCGGCTGATCGCCTGTCCGTGCCGCCGTGGCGGGGAATGCCGTCGGGGCCCTCGTAGAGGTCTAGCCCGACACCGTTCCGTGAACGGTGGCCGGCACGCACGCCGGCTTAATGGGAATTGTGCGTCGGCGTTAGTATCCGGCCCACGCGATCCACCGAACACAATTCGCGATTCAGTCGCCGACCGCGTCCCGCATTCTTTCCCTGGTCCAGTATTCGGCGGGGTCGGTGGCGCCGGGGCTCGGATTGTGCGTCGCGACCACCGGGCCGGGCGGCTCGGGTCGCCCTGCGTCGCCGTCGCGCGTCGCGAGGACCACGACGGCCGCGGCGACGGCGAGCGCCGCGACGGCGGCCGCGCCGAGCAGCACACGATGGGACATGTCGCCTCCTCCGGGGCCGGGTGCCGGTCCGCCTGGTGCCGGTCCGCCTGGCGCGCCGGGCGGCACACCAGGCGGACCGCCGGTCACCAGGTGTCGTTCGCGTACGTGTTGTAGAGCGTCCCCACCACAGCGGCGGAGAAATACGGCGAGCCGTTCGTGTTCGAGCCGCTCGAGTAGCTCATCACCCCGTGCACGTCACCACGTCTGGTGGTGTTGTCGTAGCTGTAGTACCACGGGCCGCCGCTCGAACCGCCCCCGAAGCCGCAGTTCATCTCGATCCGGTTGCTGCCCGCGTCCCTCGACGTGCCCGAGCAGACCCACTGGATCTCGCCGCTGTCCTTGTTGCTCGGGTAGCCGAAGATGTCGTAGTGGTACTCCCGGCCACCGCCGGTGAGCAGCCCGTTCGCGCCGACCGCGTCCACGATCGACCGGCTGCCGTAGACGAGCGCGACGGCCACGTCGTACTGCCGCTCACGGGTGCTGATCCAGCCGCTGGGCACCGCGAGCGTGGACCAGTCCCAGGTGCCGTACGGCTGCGCGCCGTTGCGGTACGATGGCACGAACATCCAGTTCGCGGTGTGCCAGTCCCGTCCCGGCCCGTCGTGCACGCAGTGCGCGGCGGTGAAGACCATGTTGCGGGCCGGGCTGTTCACCACGCTCGCCGAGCAGTAGTGGCCCAGGCCGTCGGTGGAACTGGTGTAGAAGATCTTCCCCACCGTGATCGATTCGTTGAGCTGGGTGCCGAAGCCGCTGCCGTCCTTCGGCGCCACCGCCTCCGCGAAGCGCCGCACCGGCTCCGCCGTGGGGCTCTGGGTGACCGGGCCGGCGGACTTCTCCACCTCGTCGGCGGGAGTGGCCGCCGCCATGCGCTCGGCCGTCCAGTAGGCCCTGGCCTGCGAGGACGACCCCGCCTTTCGCTCGATCGACGTGACAGCGGCCGGAGCGGCCGTGCCTGCGGCGGTGCCGGTACCGGCCAGTGCCGGCGTGCCGGCGAGGATCGCCGGCAGGATCAGGGCCGGCAGGGCCAGAAGTCTGATCGTCGTCTTCATGAAATCCTTCCCAGTGTTCGATTCCCGGATCGAAACTGGAGCGCCCCGTTGTGCATCGCGATGTCGGCAACGTATCGACGGAATTCGGAGCGTGTCAACGAATCATGGACGTCGATTGTTTGCAGTGTCGGATGTGCGATCGGGGGCGAGGGGCATCATCGAATTGCAATTTCGCATGAATGCGGTTACCACCTGCGGGCCGGGGTGCAGGGTCGCGGATTCGCCACGGAGGCGGCGGCCGCGTGTCGCGACCACGCGCGCTGCCGGCTGGGCGTCGACCGCCTCGTCGCGATCATCCACCCGGACAACGCGCCCTCCAAGCGGGTCGCGGAGCGGATCGGGCTGAGCTTCGAGCGTGCGACCACGTCCGAATCGGGGGATCCGGCGCACGTGTACGCCGCGCGCCTGGCCTGACCGGGCTCAGCGGCGAGTCGACGTCACGAACCGGGTGCACGCGGCCGGGGTGAAGGTGAGTGCCGGCCCGGCCGGGTCCTTCGAGTCGCGGCCGCCGACCACGCCGGGCAGGTTGCCGGCGGCCTCGACGCAGTCGCCGCCGCTGCTCTCGCGCCACCGGGCGCCGCTCGGAGGAAGTGACTGAATTCGATTAGATGCTGGACTCGGGCGCTCTGGTGCGGAGAGCATGAACGCCGTCCGTGATCGACTGAACACCCAGTGAGAAGGAGTTCCCACATGCGCTTCGCTCGCAATGCCCTCGGCGTCGGGATGGTGTCGGCAGCGCTGCTGTTTGTCGGCGCGACACCCGCGCTGGCCGCCGACGGCCACGTCTACGCGCACGTCCAGACGTATCCGTCCGGTGGTGACTCGGGTGGATCGACATACGCGGATCTGAATTTCACCTCGACACGTTCGGTGACGTACAACAACTGGGTCATCAACGACACCTGCCCGGGTGACGGATTCCGGGTCATCGCGCGGGCGCGTGCCCTGCTCCGGGACGGCAGCTGGGCCAACGGCGCGTGGCACGAGGACGACGGCACCTGCGGCGGCGACGCGTGGGGTCCGTACGACGGCAAGGTGCTGAACACCAGCCGCGACATCATGAAGGCCGGACTGCAGGTATGCGTCGATCTCGGCGACTCGCTGAAGTGCGCGGCGGACTTCCGGGACAACAACTACACCTCGTAGCCGACAGAACCGCTCCCTCGCACCTCCCGTGCGAGCACGCGAACAGCGCAAAAGCCGCCCGGAGGAATCCCTCCGGGCGGCTTCGCCGCCGCGGGGTCAGGGACCACGGCGTGGTCCCTGACCCCGCGGGTTCAGCTCGCGATCATGCGGCGCAGCACGTACTGCAGGATGCCGCCGTGCCGGTAGTAGTCCGCCTCACCCGGGGTGTCGATGCGGACCACGGCGTCGAACTCCACGCCGCTGTCGGTGGTGACCTTGACGGTGCGCGGGGTGTCGCCGTCGTTCAGCGCGGTGACGCCGCTGATCGAGAACGTCTCCGTGCCGGTCAGGCCCAGCGACTCGGCGGTCTCGCCGCCCGGGAACTGCAGCGGCAGCACGCCCATGCCGATCAGGTTCGAGCGGTGGATCCGCTCGTACGACTCGGCGATGACCGCCTTCACGCCCAGCAGCATGGTGCCCTTTGCCGCCCAGTCGCGCGACGAACCCGAGCCGTACTCCTTGCCGGCCAGGATGACCAGCGGGACGCCCGCCTCCTGGTAGGCCATCGAGGCGTCGTAGATCGAGGTCTGCTCGCCGGTCAGGTGGTTGACCGTGAAGCCGCCCTCGACACCCGGGACGAGCTGGTTGCGCAGCCGGATGTTGGCGAACGTGCCCCGGATCATCACCTCGTGGTTGCCCCGGCGGGAGCCGTACGAGTTGAACTCGTGCCGGGCCACGCCGTGCTCGGCCAGGTACTTGCCGGCGGGGGAGTCCGCCTTGATCGAACCGGCCGGGGAGATGTGGTCGGTGGTCACCGAGTCACCCAGCTTGGCCAGCACCCGAGCTGGACCGATGTCGGAGACAGGCGCCGGCAGGCGCCGCATGCCCTCGAAGTACGGGGGCTTGCGCACGTACGTCGACTCGCCGTCCCAGGAGAACGTGTCACCGGTCGGGGTCGGCAGCGACTGCCAGCGCTCGTCACCGGCGAACACGTCGGCGTACGCGGCGCTGAAGCCGGTCGCGCCGATCGCCGAGGCGATGACGTCCTGGATCTCGGCGCTGTTCGGCCAGATCTCGCGCAGGAACACCGGGTTGCCCTGGGAGTCCTCACCGATCGGCTCGTTCGCCAGGTCGATGTCCATGGTGCCGGCCAGCGCGTACGCGACCACCAGCGGCGGGGACGCCAGGTAGTTCATCTTGACGTCCGGGTTGATCCGGCCCTCGAAGTTCCGGTTGCCGGACAGCACCGACACGACGGCCAGGTCACCGTCGTTGACGGCGGCGGAGACCTCCTCCGGCAGCGGGCCGGAGTTGCCGATGCAGGTGGTGCAGCCGTAGCCGACCAGGTTGAAGCCGAGCTTCTCCAGGTACGGCGTGAGGCCGGCGCGGTCGTAGTAGTCCATGACGACCTTCGAGCCCGGCGCCAGGGTGGTCTTCACCCACGGCTTGCGGGCCAGGCCCTTCTCCACCGCGTTGCGGGCCAGCAGCGCGGCACCGATCATGACCTGCGGGTTCGAGGTGTTGGTGCAGGAGGTGATCGCGGCGATCACCACGGCGCCGTGGTCCAGTTCGTACTCGACGCCGTCGGCGCCGGTCACGCGTACCGGATTGCTGGCCCGGCCGCCCGCGCCGACCGCGGCGGTCTCCAGGTCGCGCGGCGCGTCCGCCGGGTCGTTCACGCCGTTGGCGGGGGAGTCGCTGGCCGGGAAGGACTCGGCCGACGCCTCGTCGG
Organism: Micromonospora sp. NPDC048887; assembly: GCF_040649715.1. NCBI lineage: Bacteria > Bacillati > Actinomycetota > Actinomycetes > Micromonosporales > Micromonosporaceae > Micromonospora > Micromonospora sp. NPDC048887. The sequence goes on from NZ_JBEZGA010000003.1 coordinate 143,945, forward strand.
CCGGGCCGTCGGCGCCGAACGGCTTCTCCTGCTGCGGCACGCCCGGCTTGCGGCCCGGGTCGCCGCCGGTCTCGTCGGCTGCCACGTAGTCGCTGAGCGCGGCGCGGAACAGCGTCTTGGCGCTGCCCAGCGGCACCCGGTCCTGCGGGCGCTTCGGGCCGGCCAGCGACGGCTCGATGGTGCCGAGGTCCAGCTCCAGGCGCTCGGAGTACTCCGGCTCGCGCTCCGGGTCGTGCCAGAGGCCCTGCTCCTTGGCGTACGCCTCGACCAGCGCGACCTGCTGTGCGTCGCGGCCGGTCAGCTCCAGGTAGCGGATGGTCTCGGCGTCGATCGGGAAGATCGCCACGGTCGAGCCGTACTCCGGCGACATGTTGCCGATGGTGGCGCGGTTCGCCAGCGGCACGGCGCTCACGCCCGGGCCGTAGAACTCGACGAACTTGCCGACCACGCCGTGCTTGCGCAGCATCTCGGTGATGGTCAGCACCAGGTCGGTGGCGGTGGTGCCGGCCGGCATCTCACCGGAGAGCTTGAAGCCGACCACGCGGGGGATCAGCATGCTGACCGGCTGGCCGAGCATCGCGGCCTCGGCCTCGATGCCGCCGACGCCCCAGCCCAGCACGCCCAGGCCGTTGACCATGGTGGTGTGCGAGTCGGTGCCGACGACCGTGTCCGGGTACGCCTGGCCGTTGCGCTCCATGATCGTACGGGCCAGGTACTCGATGTTGACCTGGTGCACGATGCCGGTGCCCGGCGGGACGACCTTGAACTCGTTGAACGCGGTCTGGCCCCAGCGCAGGAACTGGTAGCGCTCCTTGTTGCGCTCGTACTCCAGCTCGACGTTGCGCTCGAAGGCGTCCTCGCGGCCGAACAGGTCGGCGATGACCGAGTGGTCGATGACCAGCTCGGCCGGGGCCAGCGGGTTGACCTTTGTGGCGTCGCCGCCCAGGTCACGGACCGCCTCGCGCATGGTGGCCAGGTCGACCACGCAGGGCACGCCGGTGAAGTCCTGCATCAGCACCCGGGCCGGGGTGAACTGGATCTCCACGCTCGGGTCGGCGGTGGCGTCCCACGCGCCGAGCTGCTGGATGTGGTCGGCGGTGATGTTCGCGCCGTCCTCGGTCCGCAGCAGGTTCTCCAGCAGGATCTTCAAGCTGTAGGGCAGCCGCTCGTGGCCCTCCACCTTGTCGATCCTGAAAATCTCGTAGCTCGCGTCTCCGACGCGTAGCTGGGTCTTCGCACCGAAGGTGTCGAGGCTCGCCACGTCGTACTCCTTCACACCAGCGACCGTGAGTAGTCCTGAGCAGTTTGTCGCACCGACCGGGGCGCTGCCCTGCTTAGGCAACACTTACCTGCGTCGGTCTCTACAAAACCGTACGTCCGTCTTGCTATTCACGCAACCTCGTGCCACGCTGCGGGACGAGGAGGTGCCACCATGATCCATCACGTCCTGCTCGCCTGCCCCCGCGGCTCCGAGGACGCGTCCCGCTCCTTCTACACCGGCCTGCTCGGCCTCACCGAGAAGCCCAAACCCCCGGCCCTCGCCGCCCGCGGTGGTTGCTGGTTCACCGGGTACGACGCCGAACTGCACCTGGGCGTCGAGGACGACTTCCGTCCCGCCCGCAAGGCGCACCCCGCGCTCGTGCGCACCGACCTGGACGAGCTGGCCGCCCGCCTGGACGCCGCCGGGCACACCGTGACCTGGGGCGACGACGAGATTCCCGGCATGCGGCGGTTCCACACGTACGACCCGCACGGCAACCGGCTGGAGTTCCTGGCCCCCGCGGGCTGACCCGGCGCGGGTAGGGTCGACTGGTGGTCGACGTTCAGCACTGGCTCGCCGCGCTCCCGCCGGCCCTGATCTGCCTGCTCGTGGGCGGCGTGATCGGCGTGGAGAGCATGGGTATCCCGCTCCCCGGCGAGATCGTGCTGGTCAGCGCCGCTCTGCTCGCCGCCACCGGCGCGGTCGGGCCCGAGTGGGTGGCCGCCGCCGCGGCCACCGGCGCCATCGTCGGCGACTCCATCGGGTACGCGGTGGGCCGGCGCGGTGGCCGTCCCCTGCTGGAACGGCTCGGCCGGCGCTTCCCGAAACACCTCGGCCCGGCACACCTGGCCCGCGCCGAGCTGAGCTTCGCCCGGCACGGCGTCTGGGCGGTGTTCTTCGGGCGGTTCGTCGCGCTGCTGCGCATCCTCGCCGGGCCGCTCGCCGGGGCGCTGCGCGTGCCGTACCGCCGGTTCCTGGTCGCGAACGCGGCAGGCGGGCTGGTCTGGGCGTTCGGCACCACCTACCTGTTGTTCTACGTCGGGCAGGCCGCCGAGCACTGGCTCAAGGACATCTCCTGGGCCGGGCTGGTGCTGGCGGTGCTGGCCGGCGTGGCCAGCACCGCGTGGCTGCGCCGCCGCGCCAAGCGCCTGGAGCCGGTGGAGACCCCCGAGGAGCCCACCCCCCTCCCCACAGCCGACCGCTGACCCACCCCGCCCCCCTCCCGCCCTCGCCCCCCGGGGGCCCTTCCCGGTGATCAAGGAGTTCGCGTCCTGCGGCGGCTCTCGCAGTGACCCAAACTCCTTGATCACCGATGGCGATGAGGGCGGGAGGCAGGGGAGGAGAGCGGGATGGAGCGCGGGCGGGGCCCGGCCGGTCGGAGTGCGCCGGGTGGACGGGGTGCGCGCGATCCCTGGCGCCGACCGACCGCCTACCCCCGTCCCTGCCCTTGCCCTCCGCCCTCCCCCGCCCTCGACCCGGTGATCATGAAGTTGGCGGCGACAAATCAGACAGAGGCCGCAGTCAACTTCATGATCGCCGGGGCGGGGTGGTGAGTCGGTGGAGATCTTGGTACGAAACGGCCCTCAGAGGGGCCGTTTCGTACCAAGATCTTGTGCGGCCTGTGCTCGGGACGGGGCGGGGTGGGGTCAGGGGGTGGTGAGGAGGGTCAGCAGGGTGTCTCGGGCGGTGCGGACGGCGGCGCGGGACTCCTCTGTGTGATCGAGCGCGTCGAAGCCGTGCTGCCCGTTCGGCACGTCCACCACGTGCAGCGGGATGCCGCGCCGCCGCGCGACTGCGGTGAACGCCTCGATGGTGGGGGCGACCTCGGGCCGCTCCCGCCCGGCCCGGGTCAGCACGAGCGCCGGCCGCGCCGCGCCCTCCGCCGGCCGCGTCGCGCCCTCCCCCCGTGCGGCGTCGACGACCGCGTCTGCGGGCGGGTCGAGGGCGTCGATCGGGCGGAAGCGCGGGTCGACCGGCGGCCATCCGGGCAGCGGGGCCAGCAGGGGATAGGTCGCGGCCACGCCGCGCAGCCAGGCGGGCGGGTCGCGGAGCCAGTCACCGAGCAGCAGGCCGGCGCCGGAGAAGAACCAGAGGCCGAGCCGGTCGGGATCGACGCGCGGATCGGCGCGGAGGTGCGCGGCGGCGTCGGCCACCCGCGCGGCGACCGCGTACATGTCGTCCGGGCTCGCCACGGTGAGCCGGGGGATCGCGGCCAGCACGCCGGCCTCGGCGAGCAGCGCGCCGTAACCCCGGTAGAGCGGCCAGTCCCGCGCGTCGGGGGCGTCGGGCGGGCCCGGTACGCCGTGCACGACGACCACCGCGGGATGCCGCCCGTCGCCGGTGGGCACGTGCAGGTCGACGTCGCCGTGCCGCTCCACGGCGGCCGGTGGGGGATCGAGGACGAACGGACTCTCCCAGAAAACGGTCTCCATCGTTGCGATGGTAGGAGAATCCGACCGTCCGATCAGGACGAGGAGGCCTTGGTGTGCCGCTCGCGCAGCCGGTCCCGGATCTCCTCCGGCGTGTACGCCCGGCGTCGCCGTTCCGCCCGGGCGACCACCACTCCGGTCGCCGCGACGCCGGCGAGACCCGCGAGACCGAGTACCTTCCACCACCGCATCCGTTGCCGCATCCGCATAGGGTAGTCCTCCATGAGCATCAGCCTGGACGAGGCCGTGGAGCTGACCCGTACCGGCGATCTGTGGGTGTTCCGCGGACGCAGCGTGCCCGACCGGGCCATCCAGTTCACCACGAACAGCCCGGTGAACCACGTGGGCATGGCCGTGGTGCTCGACGACATGCCGCCGCTGATGTGGCACGCCGAGCTGGGCCGAACGCTGCCGGACATGTGGACCGGCACCCACCAGCGCGGGGTGCAGTTGCACGACCTGCGGGACGCGGTCTGCGTCTGGGCCAACCGGTACGGCCAGCGGGGCTGGCTGCGCCAGCTCGAACCGCCGGCCGACACCGCGATGGAGGAGGCGGTGCTGCGTACCGTGGCACGGCTGGACGGGACGCCGTTCCCGTCCACCGCGCAGCTCGCCTGGCGGTGGGCCCGGGGCCGGCTGCCGGATCCGCGCCGCCTGAACCTCGGTGCCGTCACGGGAAGGATCGGCGACCGGGGCCGCACCGGTGACGGAGGCGGAAGTGTGGACGGGGGCGAGACCGCGGACGGGGGTAGGAACAGCGACAACGCGCTGGAGACGGCGTACTGCGCCGAGGTGGTGGCGGTGACCTACGAGGCGATGGGTCTGCTGCCCGCCGGCCGGCGGCCCAACTGGTACGACCCGGGCCGGTTCTGGAGCGGCGACGACCTGGGCCTCAGCGGCGGCGCGCACCTCGGCGCCGAGATCGAGGTGCGGGTCCCGCCGCGCTGAGGAAGGTTTGCCGCCGGCGCGGGCCGGTAATGAGGAGCGTCGTGACGGCTTCCACCGACCTCGACACGCTCACCGACTTCTTCGACCGGTACGGCGTGGCGCTGACCACCGCCGACGTGCCGGCCATCGCCGGCTGCTACGCCCTGCCCGGGCTGGTGGTCGCCGACACCTACAGCTTCTCGTTCACCTCGCCCGCGGCGGTGGCACTCAGCTTCGTCGGCGCCGCCCCCGACTACCAGGAGCGGGAACTCGTCGCCGCCAACGCGCAGATCGAGGACGTACAGCAGATCTCGGCGCTGCTCACCGAGGTGGCGGTGCGCTGGGAGTTCCTGGACAGCCAGGGCGGCGCGGTGCCCGGCGAGCGCTACCGCTACCTGCTGCGGGCCACCGACGACGGCCCGATGATCTGCACCGTCATCCGTACCGCCTGATCGTGCCGCTGTGGCGGCCGGCCGCGCGGGCCGGCCGCCACACCGGTGTCAGCGGTGGTGGGCGCCGGCCCAGCGCTCGGCCTCGGGGGCCGGGTGCAGGCCGGGCTCGTGCAGGCCCTCCTCGGTGACCTGGCCGATCCGGCGGTACGTCTCCGGCCGGCTGGTGCGCAGCACCACGCCCCACAGCAGGCCGAGCACGCCCGCCGCCACCGGGATCGCCGGCAGCAGCCACTTCAGGTAGCTCGCGGTGTCGGGGGCGAGCAGCGCGTCGAAGTTGAACAGCAGCACCAGCAGCACGGCGGTGAGCAGGATCGTGCCGAGCGCCGGAGCGATCGACCGCTGCCACGCGCTCTCCGGGCCGGGACGGCCGCGGAAGAAGCCGACAACGGCGGCCGAGGTGAGCGTCATCAGCAGCACGACACCCACAGCGGCCGCGCCGGACAGCCAGGTGAACAGGTCGATGACCGGGTCACGGCCGGTCATCGCGAACGCCAGGAACACCACCACCGCCAGGACGCTCTGGACCACCGAGCCCGCGACCGGCGCGCCGCTGCGGCTGGAGGTGGCGCCGAGGAAGCGCGGCAGGACCCGCTCCCGGCCGAGCGCGAACAGGTAGCGCGCCACGCCGTTGTGGAACGACAGCAGGGCGGCCAGCACGCTGGTGATGAACAGGACGTTGGCGATGTCCGCGACGACGGCGCCGGTGTACTGGTCGAGCGCGCCGAAGATGATGCCCGGACCGGCCTCGGCGCTCGCCGCCGGTGCGTTCTCCGGGCCGGTGAGCACGGTCAGCGCCCAGGCGGAGAAGGCGTAGAACAGGCCGGTGAACGCGACAGCGATGTAGGTGGCCCGGGCCACGGTGCGCCGCGGGTCCTTGACCTCCTCGCTGTAGATGGCGCCGCTCTCGAATCCGGTGAAGGAGGCGATGGTGAACGCGAGCACCGCGCCGAAGCCGGCGCCGAACAGGTGGCCGGGGCTGATGCCCGCGGTGGTCACGGCGCCGCCGTCCGGGTTGGCGAAGGCCACCAGGTCGAAGATCAGCACGGCCACGCACTCGAGGATGAGCAGCACCGCGAGCACCGTGGCGTTGAGGTCGATGCGCAGCACACCGAGCGCGCCGATGAACACCCAGGCCAGCAGCGCCCAGACCCACCAGTCGAGGCTGATGCCGGTCTTGGCGTCCATGAAGTCGCCCAGGATCGCGCCGAGCAGGCCGTACAGACCGATCTGGATCGCGTTGTACGCGGCCAGCGCGACCGCCGAGCCGGCCACCCCGCCGGCCCGGCCGAGGCCGTTGGCGATGTACGCGTAGAACGCGCCCGCGTTGGCGACGTACCGGCTCATCGCGGCGTAGCCGGTGGCGAAGACGGCGAGCACGGCGGCGAGCAGCACGTATCCGAGCGCGGCGCCGATGTTGCCGCTGACCGCGTACATGGTGGTCACACCACCGCCGAGAACGGTCAGCGGGGCGGACGCCGCGACGGTGAAGAAGACGAGGTGAGCGGTGCCGAGACGACCGCGGCGCAGCCCACCGTCGGAGAAGAACGGATCGGAGGACAAGGCTTCTCCAGGGGAGGGGGTAAGGGAATTGAGGTGTCTACTTCGGAACAACCTGAAGCAGGGTATTGGTGATCACGTATTGTGACAACCCCGCTTCGATATCGATTGGGGTGCGCGTGATCCGGCGGAATTGAGCTGTGCGTGGTCATGCCGTACCGTCCCGTGTCGACGATCACGGCCACCGTTCGAGGATGGACCATGACCTACCCCGGGGCGCAGGCCACTTACCGGCTTGCGGATGCGCTGTTCCTTATCGGACATGACGAGTTCACCGGCAAGCCACACGTCGCCGTCGACCGGCTGGAGTGCGGGCTGGCCGGCGCCGCGCTCGCCGAGCTGATGTTCGAGGGCCGGATCGCCCTCGACGGAGGGGGGATCGCCGCGGTGGATCCGCGGCTGTGGCAGGAGCCGCTCACCGACCTGCTGATAACCGAGATCCTGCGCCGCGAGGGAGCGCATCCGGCCCGGCTGTGGATCCGCTACCTGCGGACCCAGCTCAACATCAACGAACGGGTGGGCACCCGGCTGGTCACCGCCGGCGTGCTCCGCCGCGAGCAGGGCAAGCTGATCGGCCGCGCGGTGCGCTGGCCGGCCAACGACCCGAACCAGGCGGCCTCACCGCGGGTGCGGCTGACCGCGATGCTGATGCACTCGTCCCCGGCCGAGCTGGACCCGGGCACGCTGCTGCTGGCGACGCTCGCCGAGGCGGTCGGGCTGGCCGCGCACATCTTCGACCCGCAGGTGGCCACGCGGATGCGCGACTGCCGCCGGTTCCTGCCGGCGCAGCTCGACGGGCTGCTGGCCGCCGTCGTGGGCGCGCTCGACGTCAGCACCACCACGGTACGGCGATGACGTCCCGCCCCGGGCCGAGCCGGGGCGGGACGGCACCGGTCAGGCCGGGTCGCGCCACATCGGGTAGAGGCTGGGGCCCTCCGGCAGGTCGAGCGTGACCGGGCGGCGCCGGAACCCGAGCCGCTCGTAGAGCGCGGCGTTGCGCGGCGAACTGGCCTCCAGGTACGCCGCCGTGCCGGCCTGATCCAGCTCGGCCAGCCTGTTACGCAGCAGTGCCGACCCGACGCCCTTGCCGTGATGGTCCGGGTGCACGCCGATGAAGGGCAGGTACCAGTGCGGCTCACCCGGGTGCCGGGCGCTCATCATCTCGTCCAGCATGGCGAACCGCTTCATGGCCTCCGCGCCGATCGCGGCCTCCATCCCGTCGAACTCGCCGCTGTCCTCGGCGTCGTGGCCCTCGCCGGTGGGCAGCCACAGCGTGGCCCCCAGCCCGTCACCGGCGACGTACACCTCACCGGTGCGCAGCGCCAGCGCGACGAACGGTCCGAAGAAGGCGGCATGGACCCGCGCGCGGTGGTCGTCGTCGGGGAAGACCCAGCCGCTCACCGGATCCCGCATGAACGCCTCGGCGAGAATCGCTGTCACGGCGGCGGCGTCCGCCGCGGACGCCCGCCGGATACTGCCCTGCCACTCAGTCACTGGCCAACCGTCCTACCGGCTCGACGAGCCATTGTGGTCATTGATCGGCGTGCAAGGTATCAGGTGTGCGGTGCCGTGCGGCAGGGCTCGACAGCGATGCTCGCCGCGACCCGGTCCGGGTGGCTACTCTGGCCCGGACCCCGACAGGAGGACCATGTCCCGCACGCGTCGTCCCGGACCGCAGCCCGGGGCCGCCATGACCTCGTCCCCCTGGATCCTCGTCGCCGCCGGGGCGCTCGTGATGGTGGTCCTGCTGGTGGTGGCGCTCGGTTCGGTGCGGGGCCGCAGCACGTTCCCGTCGGCCGGACCGGCCGATCCGGTGATGTCGCTGCCCGGCATGCCGCTGACGCCCACGGCGGTCAGCGCCACCGGCCCCTCGCCGGTCGCCGCCACCGCGCCGGTGCCGGGCCTGTCACCCCGGTCCACGATGCTGCCCGCACGGCCGACGCCGGCCGCGCCGCCGCCGAGCCCGCGGGGCGTGGCCCGGCCGGTGCTGCCCCCGCCGCCTCCGCCCTCGCCGCCCGCGCCCTCCTCGGCGGTGGCCGGCCGGTACAGCGTGATGAGCTCCTTCGACGGCGGTTTCATCGGTGAGGTGCTGCTCGTCAACACCGCGCGTACGCCGCACGGCTGGACGGTGCGGGCGGTTTTCCCCGGTGGCCGGCTGGTCACCGCCTGGGTCGAGGGCGCCGAGCAGGGCGTCTTCGGCTTCGCCGACGGCGTGTTCACCTACCGCAGCGGATTCGACCTGGCCCCCGGGCAGTCGTTGCCGGTGCGCTTCCACATCGAGCGTGCCGGCACGCGTCCGGCGAGCTGCACCGTCGACGGCACGCCCTGCGCCGAGCGGTAGGTCCGGCACCCCGGGGCGGGGCCGGCATATGCGCCTCCCTTGCAAGGTAACTGCTTTGTTGCGGCATGGTTTGCAAGGTATTGCAGAATGTTTCGGCAAGGGCTAGCGTGCGGGCGAATCAGCGACCAGAGAAAGGCCGTCGATGAAACCCCCGCCGATATCCCCCAAGGCGCTGCTCGCCCTGGTCACCTCCCTCGTGCTCACTCTCGTCGGCGTGCCGGTGGCCCTCCACCAGCTCGGCGCCGACGCCGCCGGACCGGCCGCCACCCCCGACGTCCTGGCCGCCGGCAACGCTCCCCAGTGGAACCGCGAGCCGTCCCCTGACGCACTCCTCGAGGCCGCCACCAACACGGCGAAGGCCGAGCAGTTCTACTTCGTCCTGCCCGACCGCTTCGCCAACGGCGACAGGCGCAACGACACCGGCGGCCTGACCGGCGGCCGGCTCACCACCGGCCTCGACCCGGCCGACAAGGGCTTCTACCACGGCGGCGACCTCAAGGGCCTGATCGACCGGATGGACTACATCCAGGGTCTCGGCACCACCGCCATCTGGCTCGCCCCGATCTTCAAGAACCGGCCGGTGCAGGGCGCCGGCGCGGACGTCTCGGCCGGCTACCACGGCTACTGGATCACCGACTTCACCCAGGTCGACCCGCACTTCGGCACCAACGCCGAGTTGAAGAAGCTGGTCGACCTGGCCCACCGGCGGGGCATCAAGGTCTACCTGGACATCATCGTCAACCACACCGCCGACGTGATCCGGTACGCCGAGGACAAGTACGGCTACGTGGACAAGAAGACCGCCCCCTACCGCGACGCGCAGGGGCGCCCCTTCGAGGACCGCAACTACGCCGACGGTACGCGCAGGTTCCCGGCGGTGAACGACAAGTCGTTCCCGTACACCCCGGTGTTCGCCACCCCGGCCGACGCGAAGGTCAAGGTGCCGGCGTGGCTCAACGACCCGACCATGTACCACAACCGCGGTGACTCCACCTTCGCCGGGGAGAACAGCGAGTACGGCGACTTCTTCGGCCTTGACGACCTGTGGACCGAGCGTCCCGAGGTGGTCCGCGGCATGACCGACATCTACGCCCAGTGGATCGGCAAGGTCGGCGTGGACGGGTTCCGCCTCGACACCGTCAAGCACACCAACCTCGACTTCTGGCCGCAGTTCGCCGGCGGAATCGACGCCGCCGCGAAGAAGGCCGGCAAGAAGGACTTCTTCATGTTCGGCGAGGTCTACAGCGCCGAGCAGGAGATCCAGTCGACGTACGTACGGCAGGGCGGGCTGCCCGCCACGCTCGACTTCTCCTTCCAGGAGGCGGCACGCGGGTACGCCGCCGCCGACGGCTCGGCCAGGACGCTCGCCGACGTCTACGCCAAGGACGACCTGTATTCGGCGCGGGACACGAACGCCAACCGGCTCACCACGTTCCTGGGCAACCACGACATGGGCCGGATCGGCTCGTTCGTCGCCGCCGCCGGCGGTGACGACGCCACCCAGTTGAGCCGCAGCCGGCTCGCCCACCAGCTCATGTTCCTCACCCGCGGCCAGCCGGTCGTCTACTCCGGTGACGAGCAGGGCTTCACCGGGCCGGGCGGCGACAAGGACGCCCGGCAGGACATGTTCGCCTCGCGGACCGCCGACTACCTCGACGACGACCTGATCGGCACCACCCGCACCCACGCCGTCGACCAGTACGACACCCGCCACCCGCTCTACCGGACCATCGCCGAGCTGGGCGAGCTGCGGGCGGCGCACCCGGCGCTGCGCGACGGCGTGCAGGTGACCCGGTACGCGGCCGACGGGCCGGGCGTCTTCGCGTTCTCCCGCGTGCTGCCCGCCGACCGGATCGAGTACGTGGCGGCGGTGAACAACGCCGCGACACCGCAGACTGTCACAGTGGACACCTGGTCGGCCGGCGCCCGCTTCACCGGCGTGTACGGCGGCGCCGCGGGCGCGACGGCCGGCACGGACGGCAAGCTGAGCGTCACCGTGCCGGCCATGTCGGCGCTGGTGCTCAAGGCCGACCGGGCGATCCCGCAGGCCGGGGCCCCGAAGATCACGATCACCGAGCCGGGCGGCGACCCGGTCCCCGGCAAGGTCGCCGTCACCGCCCAGGTCACCGGCGACCCGCTCGCCTCGGTCACGTTCGCCGCCCGGGTCGCGGGCGGGAAGTGGACGCTGCTCGGCAGCGCGCACCGCGCGCCGTACACCGTGCACCACGACCTTACCGGCCTGCCCGGCGGCACCCGGGTGGAGTACAAGGCGGTGGTCCGCGACGGCAAGGGCCGCACCGCCACCGCCCGCGCCACCGGCACGGTCGGCACCCCGGCGCAGGGCGCGTCGCGGGACTGGGCGATCGTGCACTACCAGCGCCCGGCCGGCGGGTACGACGACTGGCGGCTCTACGCCTGGGGCGACATCGACCCGGCGTACGTGACGCAGTGGCCCGCCGGGCAGCCGTTCGCCGGTGAGGACTCCTACGGCCGGTTCGCCTGGGTAAAGCTCAAGCCCGGCGCGAAGTCGGTCGGTTTCCTCGTGATCGACGGCGACGGCAACAAGGACGTGGCGAACGACCGCACCATCGACGTGACTGCCACCGGCGAGGTCTGGGTCAAGCAGGGCGACCCGGCGGTCTACCCGACGAGGCAGGCCGCCACCGGCGAACCGGACCCGCCCGTCGCCCAGGACACCGCGCTGATCCACTGGCGCAAGGCCGACGGGAAGTACGACGGCTGGGGCCTGCACCTGTGGGACGGCGCGGCGAACCCGACCGACTGGGCCGCCCCGCTCAAGCCGGAGAAGATCGACGCGTACGGCGCGGTGTTCCGGGTGCCCCTCGCCGCCGGGGCGACCGGGCTGAGCTACATCATTCATTCCGGCGACGAGAAGGACCAGCCCGAGGACCAGCGGCTCGACTTCGCCTCCGCCGGACGCGAGGTGTGGCTGCTCGCCGGCGTGAAGGGGCGGCTGCTGCCGACCACCACGTCCGGCGCCGCCAAGGATCTCGACCTGACCAAGCAGAAGGCGCAGTGGATCGACAGGTCCACAGTCGCCTGGGCCACCGGGCCGACCGACGGCAGGCGGTACGCGCTCGCCGTCGCCCCGGCCGGTGGGATCGGCCTCGCCGACGGCGAGCTGACCGGCACGTACACCACGATCCCGCTGCGGGCGCAGCGCAACGGGTTGACCGAGGCGCAACGGCAGGCGTACCCCCATCTCTGGGCCTATCGCGCCTTCTCGCTGGACCGCGCCGACCTGGGCAAGGTGCCGGCGGCGCTGCGCGGCCAGATCGTGGTCACCGAGCGGGACGCCGAGGGCGCGCTGCTCGCCGCCACCGGCGTGCAGATCCCCGGCGTGCTCGACGACGTCTACGCGGCGGCGACCGGCGCGAAGCTCGGCCCGACGTTCGCCGGACGGGTGCCCACGCTGGCGGTGTGGGCGCCGACCGCGCGCACGGTGTCGCTGGAACTGTTCGACTCGCCCACGGCGCAGCCGGCCACCGTGGCGATGCGCCGCGACGACCGCACCGGCGTCTGGTCGGTGCGCGGCACGAAGGCGTGGAACGGCCGCTACTACCGCTACCGGGTGCAGGCGTGGCAGCCGGCCACGCAGAAGATGGTCACCGCGTCGGTGACCGACCCGTACTCCGTGGCGCTGGCGCCGGACTCCACACACAGCCAGATCGTCGACCTGACCGACCCGGCGCTCGCGCCGGCCGGCTGGGCCGACCTGCGCAAACCGGCCGCGCCGCCGGCGGCGAAGGTGCAGATCTCCGAGCTGTCGGTGCGGGACTTCTCCATCGCCGACACCACCGTCCCGGCCGACCGGCGGGGCACCTACCTGGCGTTCACCGACCCGGACACCGCCGGCATGAAGCACCTGCGCAAGCTCGGCGACGCCGGGGTCAACCACCTGCACCTGCTGCCGGCCTTCGACTTCGCCACCATCCCGGAGAAGCGGGCCGACCAGGCCCGGCCGGACTGCGACCTGGACGCGCTGCCGCCGGACTCCGACAAGCAGCAGAAGTGCGTCGCGGCGGTCGCCGGCACCGACGGCTACAACTGGGGGTACGACCCGCTGCACTACACGGTGCCCGAGGGCGGGTACGCCACCGACCCGAACGGCGCGAAGCGCACCACCGAGTTCCGCCAGATGGTCGCCGGAGTGAACAAGGCCGGCCTGCGGGTGGTCATGGACGTGGTCTACAACCACACCTCGGCCGCCGGCGCCGACCCGAAGTCGGTGCTCGACCAGGTGGTGCCGGGCTACTACCACCGGTTGCTGGAGGACGGGACCGTCGCCAACTCCACCTGCTGCGCCAACACCGCCCCCGAGCACGCCATGATGGGCAAGCTCGTGGTGGACTCGCTGGTCACCTGGGCCAAGGCGTACAAGGTCGACGGTTTCCGGTTCGACCTGATGGGCCACCACCCGAAGGCGAACATCCTGGCCGTACGGGCCGCGCTGGACAAGCTCACGCTCGCCCGCGACGGCGTGGACGGGCGGAGGATCCTGCTCTACGGCGAGGGCTGGAACTTCGGCGAGGTCGCCGACGACGCCCGGTTCACCCAGGCGACCCAGGCCAACATGGCCGGCACCGGCATCGGCACGTTCAACGACCGGCTCCGCGACGCGGTTCGCGGCGGCGGCCCGTTCGACGCCAACCCGCGGGTGCAGGGCTTCGCCTCCGGCCTCTACACCGACCCGAACGGTGACGAGGTGAACGGCTCGGCCGCCGAGCAGCGGGCCCGGCTGCTGCACCAGCACGACCTGATCAAGGTGGGGCTGACCGGTAACCTGCGCGGCTACCGGTTCACCGACTCCACCGGCAAGCGGGTCACCGGCGCGCAGGTCGACTACAACGGCGCTCCGGCCGGGTACACCGCCGCGCCGGGCGAGGCGGTCACCTACGTCGACGCCCACGACAACGAGATCCTGTACGACGCGCTGGCGTACAAGCTGCCGCAGGGGACCTCGGCGCAGGATCGGGCCCGGATGCAGGTGCTCGCGCTGTCGACCACCGCGCTCGGGCAGGGCGCCGGGTTCGTCACCACCGGCTCGGAGCGGTTGCGCTCGAAGTCGCTGGACCGCAACTCGTACAACTCCGGTGACTGGTTCAACCAGATCCGGTGGGACTGCGCCCAGGGCAACGGGTTCGGCGCCGGCCTGCCACCGGAGGCCGACAACAAGGACAAGTGGTCGTACGCGAAGCCGCTGCTGGCCGATCCGTCGCTGGTGCCGGACTGCGCGGCGATCGACCTGGCCGACGCCCGGTACGCGGAGTTGCTGCGCATCCGCCGGTCCTCGCCGGTGTTCGGCCTCGACACCGCCGAGCAGGTGCAGAAGCGGGTGGCGTTCCCGCTGTCCGGCACGAAGGAGACGCCGGGCGTGCTCACCATGACGCTCGACGCGCGCGGACTGGACGGGAAGTGGAAGTCGGTGACAGTCGTCTTCAACGCCACCCCGGAGACGGCGAAGCAGACAGTCACCGGGCTGCGTGGGGCGAACGTGGCGCTGCACCCGGTGCTGCGGAACTCGGCCGACCCGGCGCTGCGTACCGCGTCGTTCGACAGGGGCGCCGGCACGTTCACGGTGCCCGCGCGCAGCGTCGCGGTGTTCGTCCAGAGCTGACCGTACGGCCGACCGGCCCCCCGCCACGTCACAGTGGCGGGGGGCCGGTCGCATACCCCGGACCGTCAGGTCAGTTGAAGCAGTCCTCGACGGTGTTGGCGCAGTTGGTGGGGTCGTTGTTGCTGATGAGGGACTTGTCGTCGAGCTTGACGCGTCCTTCGTTGTT